>NZ_CP162133.1:900000-1050000 GCF_040833955.1 Leptospira sp. WS60.C2
AACATGGAACGTGGGCTAGAGTGGGAAAAACAATTGTTTGGTGGAAGGTTTGCAGACAAAGAAACCAAAGAAGGTTTATCTGCATTCTTAGAAAAGAGAAAACCTAACTTTTGAGTCATTTATAATGTTTACACGGTTTTGTTACTTCGTCCTTTTACTTTTTCTATTGGTTTGCAAACAAGCGGATTCGTTTCCCTCGCAAACCAATACACCAGAAATCCTTTTTGGAAGTGTAGCTGACCGTGTCTTAAAATTGGAAATTGCAAATACACCTTCCACACGTGCGACGGGACTAATGTACCGTACAAAACTTGGTGAGGACGAAGGTATGTTATTTGTATTTCCCAAACCTGATTTTTTGAGTTTTTGGATGAAAAACACAATGATCCCGTTGTCGATTGGTTATTTTTCAGAAGATATGCGACTTTTAGAATCATTCGATATGAAACCGAACCAAACGGATGAGGTTTATAACTCTAGAAAACCCGCCATGTATGCTCTTGAGGTCAATCAAGGATGGTTTGCCAAACATAAAATTGGTAAGGATGCAGTTCTCACCTTAGAGCGGAAAGTTTCTGCCAGAGATTAAATTTTTTCTTTTTACTTGAATCCTCATTTGGGGTTGTTTACCATTTGTCTGCATGGTAGTCAACAACCCCCGCCTGATCAATTTATTGTCCGAAGAACAAAAAGCCGACTTGGCTTCGATGGAAAAACAGTTTGCTCACCACTTAGAATATACCATTGGAAAAAATCGTTACAACTTAAAGAATGAAGATATTTATAAGGCTCTCGGTCATACAATTCGCGATTTCTTAATTGATCGACTTAATTTTACTCAAGAACGTTACAGGGAACACAATCCCAAAAAGGTTTTTTATTTTTCATTAGAGTTTTTAATGGGGCGCACATTAATGAATGCCCTCATCAATCTTGGGTTATGCGAGACCATCCAAGAAATGTTACACGGTATTGGATTTGAACTTTCAGATGTCTTA
Organism: Leptospira sp. WS60.C2; assembly: GCF_040833955.1. Lineage (NCBI taxonomy): Bacteria > Pseudomonadati > Spirochaetota > Leptospiria > Leptospirales > Leptospiraceae > Leptospira > Leptospira milleri. Next base: position 900,999 of record NZ_CP162133.1, read on the forward strand.
GAGTTTGAAACTGATGCAGGACTAGGGAACGGAGGGCTTGGAAGACTTGCTGCTTGTTTTTTGGATTCCATGGCAACCTTAAATGTCCCAGGATTTGGATATGGAATTCGTTATGACTATGGAATTTTTAACCAAATCATTGCAAACGGAAGCCAATTAGAAATGCCAGACCACTGGGATGCTGATGGTGTTCCTTACGAAGTGGTAAGATCCGATATTTCCTTTTCGGTCGGTTTTTTTGGACATACAGAAACTAGAGTTTCTGGGAAGGGAAAAATCCAACATGATTGGGTCCCCGATGAAACAGTTTTAGCTTCTGCTCATGATTATCCTATCCCAGGATTTAACACGAGTACGGTGAATTACTTGCGATTATGGGCGGCAAAGTCTTCAGAAGAATTCAATTTGGATTACTTCAATCATGGCGATTATATGAAGGCTGTCCAAGATAAATCCATCTCAGAGAATATATCAAAAGTATTGTATCCTAATGATACCACTGAACAAGGAAAGGTCTTGCGACTCAAACAACAATACTTTATGGTTTGTGCGTCCTTACAAGACATCCTGCTTCAGTTTAGAGAATTTAAATACGACTTAAAGGAACTTCCTAATTACGTTGCAATACAATTGAACGATACACATCCGAGTATAGGTATTGCCGAACTCATGCGAATCTTTTTAGACAATGAAGAAATGGATTGGGAACCAGCTTGGGAGATTGTCACAAAAGTTTTTTCTTATACAAACCATACCGTATTGCCAGAAGCCTTGGAATCTTGGAGAGTTGAATTATTTGAAAAACTCCTCCCAAGACATCTAGAAATCATTTATGAAATCAACCATCGTTTTTTAACAGAGGTTCGAAACAGAGGGATTCTTTCAGAAACAGAAATTCAACAAGTCAGTATCATCGAAGAAGGCAATGAAAAACGGGTTCGCATGGCAAACTTAGCAGTCATAGGGTCCTATCGTGTCAATGGAGTGGCTGCATTACATTCTGACTTAATTCAAAAAACAATCTTCCAAGCATTTACAAAAGTTTTTCCTGAAAAATTTAATAATAAAACCAATGGAATCACTCCCAGACGATGGTTGTTACAATCCAATCCAAGTCTTGCCAATTTAATCGCGAAAAGAATTGGAAATGAATTTACTACCAACTTATACAAGTTAAAGGACTTGGAAAATTTTGTTAATGATTCAGATTTTCAAAATGACTGGAAACAGGTTAAATACACTGCAAAAAATGAACTAGCTCGTATCATCAAAAGTGAAACAGGTATTACCATTGATCCAAAATCGATGATTGATGTGCAAATCAAACGATTTCATGAATACAAACGCCAACTTCTCAATATTTTGAGAGTCATTGCTCTGTATCGTAGGATCAAAGAAAATCCAAATACAGAAATCACTCCCAGAACGGTTGTGTTCGGGGGAAAAGCGGCGCCTGGTTATTACATGGCAAAACTCATCATCAAACTGATCAATAATGTTGCTTGGATTGTAAATCGAGATAAGGACGTCGCAGAACGTTTGAAGGTTGTTTTCATTCCGAATTACAGAGTGAGTCTCGCAGAGAAAATCATTCCTGGTAGTAATTTATCAGAGCAAATTTCCACTGCCGGGACAGAAGCTTCCGGTACAAGTAATATGAAGTTTATGTTAAATGGTGCGTTGACCATTGGAACACTTGACGGTGCAAATGTTGAGATTTTGGAAGAGGTTGGGGAAGAGAATATTTATATCTTTGGATTACACACAGAAGAAGTGTATCGTATGAAAGAGGCAGGGTATCGACCCACCGATTATATTCATAAAAATGAAGACTTACATCGAATCCTTCTCATGATTCGGGAGAATTTTTTCTCCATGGGCGAACCAGGTGTGTTTGGGCCAATATATGATAGTTTGTTCTATACTGACAATTACCTGCTCATGGCAGATTTTTCATCCTATGACCAAACGCAAAACAGGATTGCTCACGACTTTTTAGATGAAGCAACTTGGACCAAAAAATCCATCCTTAACGTCGCTCGTTCTGGAAAATTTTCCTCTGATCGGACAATTCGGGAGTATGCAAAGGAGATTTGGCACGTTCCACTTCTTGACACAATTCCTCCGCAAACTATCTACAAATTGCCACAAAACTGAATCGACATAAAAGAACGGAAGGATTATCGTTCCAAGGGAAGGGTTTCAAATGAGTAAAGGTTATATTATTTGTGTCGATGATGAAGTATCAGTGTTGGAAACGCTTGCGGAACAACTTCTGGCTCGATTTGGGGAATCCCACATCATCGAAACAGCCAGCAGTGCCGAAGAAGCACTTTCTCTCATTGATGAAATCATTGGTAGTAACGATATCGTAGAGCTCATCGTTTCCGACCAGGTGATGCCTGGAATGAAAGGAGATCGATTTTTGGAACAGGTGCATCAACGCCTTCCTGATGCGATCAAAATCCTTCTTACGGGACAAGCGGGACTTGATTCGGCAATTTATGCCATCAACAATGGGGGACTCAGTCGGTATGTCGAAAAACCTTGGAACATTGAAGAATTATCCAAAGATATCAAAGATTTACTCGATAAGTTTCGCCAAAATTTGGAAAACCAACACCTCATCCAAGCTCTCAACCGCCGGATTTTGGAACTCGAAGGTAACCAACCGAAATAATTTCACCTATTTTTTTCTTCTATTGGTTCTTTCTCTTTCACCTGTCTTTGGAAAAGAGAAGGAACTCTCATCTGAACAAATTGCCAAAAAGAAAGAAGTCCTCTCTAAAATGATTCGATATGGCACAAGCCAAGAACGAAAACAAGCATTAGGTGAGTTGGTAAGATTTCCCAAAGAAAGTGCAAGTGAACTTTATGTTTTGGTTGGGGAACAATTAAAAACAGAGAAGGATATGGGAATGAAAATTGTCCTACTGAAAACAGTGGGAGATTTGAATTTGAGTGAAAATCACGAAACCATCATTTCTCTTTTCGAAGATAATAATGAGGATGTGACCAAACAAGCGGTAACTTCTGCTAAAAAAATGAAACTTCCCGAAGCGACAAGTCCACTTTTGGAAAAAGTTAAAAAGGAAGACTTCACAAAAAATTCTAATTCTTTGGCTTTGTACATAAGTGCCTTGGGCGAATTGCCTGATGGTAAAATTGCTGCGCCCTTTTTAGAAACAAAGTTTCGAGAAAAATTTAATAATGCTGATATTCGCGGACAAATTGCACTCTATTTTGGAACGGTCTTATATCAAGAATCGGAATCTGCTCTGCTTGAAGTGGCCTTTGATGATATCCAGCCAACGACCCTTCGTTGTTATTCAATGAATACGCTTGGGAAACTGAAATCCGAAACTGCAAAACCTAAGTTATATGAACTTTTAGATTCTTTAAAGAAAACATCTGGAAAACTAGATGCAAAAAAAGCCCAATCTCTAAAAATTTATGCGATTGGTGCTCTTGTGACGATGGGAGACAAAGAAGTTTTCCAAGAATTAAATGAATTTGCTCGTGATGATGATAGTATGGTGCGACTTCGTGCAATCGAATTTATGGGTAATTTAAAAGACCCAAAAGCATTGGAATTACTGGAATACAAACGAGATAGAGATCCAAGTCCCAAGGTCCAAAAAGCGGCCAAAAAAGCCATTGATATGATCAACGGAAAAGACACTTCCACTGAAGAAGAAAAGCCACTAGAGGAAAAACTAGAAGAAGAACCCAAATGAAAATAAAAGGGATTTGGCGATTTCTGTTTTTCCCATGCCTTCGCATTGGAATTTTCGTTTTGGTAACGATTGTGTTTCCACTACAATCGGAAACAGATTCAAAATACACGGGTCCAATCTCTCGCTCCGAAAAACGAATCTTAGATGGTAAATTAGAATACCAAAATACTGGTAATTTCCCAACTGAATGGAAGTTGTATTTTAAAGGCAAACAAGGGGATTTCGTTGTTTTTTATGACTTGAATGGTGATGAAATTCATTTTCGATACCGACGAAATAAGTTTGATTTAGATGCTGAATTTTTTGTGAAAGATCTTTTCGCTGGGAATCCATATCTCGTAAAAGGGGAATGGATTGGGTATTATTTTTATTCCATAGATCAAAGAGGAAAACGTTCCCCGCTGCCTACCCCGAAAAAACTTCCCGGGGAAAAAAAAGAAATCGTAGAAAAACAAACCATTCCCATTTTCCAACTGAAAGAATATAATGAAATCAGAACAGATGATTTGTTGTATTAAATTTCGAAGAGATGTAAAAATTGAAAATTGATAAATAAAATTGGCATCGGTGAGTTTTCTTTTTCTGAATAACTAATGTTTAGTGAAAGAAAGGGACTTACATATTTTAGTTTGATGATTTCTTCGCGGTCAGTTAGATTGATATTAAAATCAGAGGCATACGTCCAGTTTTCAAACCAAGCTCGTGTTTTAGGATTTCCTTCTCGAAAGATTGCACTGAGTTCTAAAAGATGGCCTGCCTGTATCGGCACTGCGATTTTTCCTTCCCATTGTCCAGCCAATTCTCTTTTTTCAAATCCTATGGAAAGGACGGTTCTATTGTTTCTCCATTCATAGAATAGAGCCTTCCCAATTTCATTGTATTGGAAATTTCCTCGTTCTTGGTATTGCCTATAACGATAGAGTAAATTGCCATATTCGGAAACAATCATAGGTAAAAATCCAGAGCCACCAGTTTCAAATCGATGCCCTTCTACAGAAGAGAGACCTTCTCCTCCAAGAATGTATTTGTAACTGCCACGAACGTAGCCTAAGGTTTGGGGTATCTCTGGTCTGATGTCTCCCGTGGTTACATTGCCATACAAAAGGGGAGAGTCTCGGTAGAAAGTCGAATCCAGAAAAAATTTGGAATCATAGAATTCCGATTTTGTATATAGAAAACCAACCGACTCTTTCCGATCAAAGATGGATTCGGATTGGACTCGATGTTTGCCAGCATGTTGAAAGTGGTAGGAATCATTGACAAACAAACTGGATTTATTTTCTTCTGGTGACCAAACTCCCGAATAAGATTTGTTCGCTGATGTAAAATAGATTCCTGGTCGGTAGGAAAATCCTGGGGCATAAAAAAAACCAATTTCTGCTTTGTTTCCATTACTTGGAAGTTGGATTCCTAAAAACTGAGAATCTTGTATCGGTTGGGGAAGAGGAGAGTTAGTTCGATCCATTTGGGAATAAAAGTTTGGATCTTTTGCAAAGTAAAAGTGAGGAATGGGTTTGTATCGATTTCCTGTGGTAAAACGGTAGATATCATACTTTAAATCCAAACCATACGCGATGGATTCATCCCGTTTTTCTAGGATCATTCTTTGTCCTCTCAGATACCCACCAAATGACAGAAAAGAATGATTTTTTTCTTCCCTTGGAAGGTATTGTACATCTAAATTTTGATAACCTAGACCAACAAACAAGTGTTCTTCTGAAGAGGGATCTCCAGAGGGCGTTTCGATGTGATGGGAGAGCTCGTTTTTTTTGTCGGGGAATCTAGTTCCCTTTTTGGATGTGAGTTTTGTGCTTTCCTGGTTGGGTGGGGGGAGAGGTGGGTAATTGAGTCCTTCCGTTTTCCAAAGTTTGGAAACAAGAGAAGCATCCCTTCCTGTTAAAGAACGTTTCCAAAGAAAAAAATCATCCCGTGGACCATTTGCCTTTTCTTTCCATTTTGCCGCGAGTCTAGGGGAAAACCCAGACCGTAGAAGAGTGGTGACAGACACATCCTTTGGCCGTTTTTCGCCAGCAAACAATGACTGTACGACTAAAAAGCACAAAAAGGGCGCAATTTTCTGCCAATCCACCAGGATTGGGGTCTGAAATTGTTTATTTTTTCCTTCATTGCGTTTGCTTTTTTTAGAAAAAGGGACATATTTTAAGGAACGGAGAAAAAAATATCCATCTCGGGCGGGTTTTGTCCTAGAGGAATGCTAAATTGAGAATACAAACCGATAAAAAACGTGAAAAAAATATTGACTTAACTTCTCAAATGTTAAGTAGTGTAAACAAGCGTTTAGTATATTATTGGTATTATTTTTTAGTTTTATGTCGTCTAACTAGATGACGGGGAGGAAAAACCTATGATCGTTCGATCCATCCAACAACCCGCTTACAACCGCCACAAGGATTCTGGTCTCGCAGGCCAAGGTCCTAAAAAGGGATTTTCCCAAAACCAATCCGGTAGAACCTTTGAGGAATACCTAATGGAAGCGTTCCAAGGAGAGGTAGTTCAGAAAGGAAATTGGGTATCCCCCAATCTATCTGACTTAGGCCAAAAGAACCTGAGAAAGATGTAATCGTCTACCTTCCTGGTTTCTGGTCTAGAATCAGGATCCAGGGGCCGACAATCAAAGTATGGAGAAAGTATCCATACTTTGGGCTCTCGTTCGGCGCGACTATGCTCTGCAATATGCAGGATCCTTTTTGGGAATTTCCTGGATGTTTTTACAGAACTTAGTGCTCATAAGCTTGTACGCTCTCGTTTTCTTAGTCCTCAATCTGAAAAACCCATCCACACAAGAAGATTTCACTGCTTATCTGTTGACTGGACTTTTATTTTGGATTCCCATCCAGGAGTTATTGGTCAGGGGAACAGGGATTCTCACTGACAATCGGTCCTTATTAAAACGCTCAAGCCTTGGGATTGATCTTTTTTTATGGATCCCCTATGTTCAGTTTCTCATCCATAGCCTTGTCACCTCTATCCCAGTATTCCTTTACTTGGGTTACTCTGGAAAATTAAACCTAACAGGGATTACATTTGGATACATGGTGCTTATTGTATCTGGTTTGTATCTCATGTTACTTTTACATTATCTCTCACGGTTAAACATTCTATTGAAGGACATCTCACCTCTTATCCGTTTGGTGAGTCAGCTAATCTTTTGGGGGATTCCTGTTTTATATTATCCCACAGGGTATCTTAAACAATGGAACGAATGGAATCCATTTACCATTCCTTTAGATATTTTTCGCACAACAGTGATTAATGGATTCCAGGCACAATTTGATTGGATTCATTTGCTTCCGTTTCTCTTTTTCTTTTTTTTAGTGTATTTACTTGCGAAAAGAAAATTTCAATCTGTGATATTGGATCATCTTTAACATCAAATGAATTCTGTTTTCATTGAAAATCTCTCTAAGGATTATCATGGATTTTCTAAACCTTGGAAACGAATCCTTGCAGGACTTAGTTTTGGATACTTTGGAATTGATTCAAAATTCACAGCAATCCACTCATTCAATCTAAAAGTAGAACCTGGGGAAATTCTTGGCATCATCGGTCGAAATGGTGCGGGAAAATCTACTTTATTAAAACTGATTACTGGTGTGATCCAAAAAGACAAAGGTACGTTACATGTGAACGGATCAGTTCGAGCTCTTTTGGAACTTAGTGTAGGATTCAATCCAGAACTATCTGGAGAAGAAAATGTATATTTTAATGGTCTCGTTTGGGGATACAAACCTTCGGAAATCAAGGCACTTTCTCATTCCATTTTCCAATTTGCGGAACTTGAAGACTTCCGATTCACTCCATTAAAAAATTATAGCTCTGGAATGGCGATGAGACTTGGGTTTAGTTTAGCAACAGCTAAGCGACCAGATATACTCATTGTGGATGAAGCCCTTGCTGTGGGGGATGCCAGTTTCCAACAAAAATGTTTGAAACGGATCAGAGAATTTTCAGAGAAAGGTTCTTCTATTTTAGTAGTAAGTCACGATTTGGGTCTTGTCTCTTACTTTTGTACAAGAGTCATTCTTTTAGACAAAGGCAAACTTTTGTTTGAGGGCAGTCCTCAAGAGACAATTGAACAATATATGCACGTGTTAGCTGGTAATGTGGGAGAAACACAATCTCTTTCTAACCAAACGATTCAGAACCTTCGCATTGATTTGCTAAACCAAAATGGTGTGAATTCGAACGTATTTTTTATTGGCTCCAAGGTTCGTTTACAGGTAATCTTTCAGGCAGATGTGACGATGGAAAATGCAACCGTTGGATTCCACATTGATAACGAAAAAGGAATCCGTATTTTTGGAACGAACACCTTTCATTTGGGGGATTCTAAGCGGAATTTTCAAAAAGGGAAAAACTACCAGGTTGAATTTGATTTTCCCATTCAGTTCTCTGCTGGAAAATATAGCCTCGGCCTTGCCATCCACAAAGGTGAATCTCATGTCGAAGGAAGTTACTTTTGGCGGGAGTCCCTCTTGGATTTCGAAGTAGAACCTGGAAAAATCGCGAAATTTGTCGGAATTTGTCACATTCCAACGGAATTCCAGATCAAGGAAGACTTCCGTTAATGGATGCGAAAAACAGTTTCCTTTTCGAAGAAAATTGAAAATCTGGAAAACCTATGAAAGTTTGTGTCGTCGGAACCGGATATGTAGGCCTCGTTGCAGGTACTTGTTTTGCCGAATATGGCAATGATGTCATTTGTATTGATAAAGATGAGAAAAAGATCAGTGATTTAAAAAAAGGGGTCATCCCCATTTATGAGCCAGGATTATCCGAACTGGTAGAACGTAATTATAAAGAAGGTAGACTTAAGTTTTCCACATCCTTAAAAGAAGGTGTTGAATCTTCGGAGTTTGTTTTTATCGCGGTAGGGACACCTACATCTGACAATGGTTCTGCGGATCTCCGATTTGTTTTTGCAGTAGCAGAAGAAGTAGGCAAAACCATGAACGGGTATAAGATCATCGTAGACAAATCCACCGTACCTGTCGGAACAGCAGATAAGGTAAAAGAAATTGTCGCTAAGCACACAAAACATCCGTTTGATGTTGTTTCCAATCCAGAATTTTTGAAAGAAGGTGCTGCGATTGAAGACTTTATGCGTCCAGAACGTGTCGTGATTGGAGCCGAATCTGATCATGCTGCTAAAAAAATGAGCGAGTTGTATTCTCCCTTCGTACTCAATGGAAACCCGATCATCACGATGAGCATTCGTTCCGCGGAGCTAACAAAGTATGCATGTAATGCTTTCCTTGCAACTAAGATTTCATTTGTAAACGAAATTGCCAATCTCTGCGATGCATTGGGTGCTAATTATGATGATGTTAGAAAAGGGATGGGAACAGATTCCAGAATTGGACGCCAGTTTTTGTATGCTGGAATTGGATATGGTGGTTCTTGTTTTCCAAAAGATGTGAGAGCGCTTCTACGAACAGCAGAGGAAGTGAATGCTCCTATGCACATCATCCAATCAGTGGAAGATGTAAATGAAAAACAAAAAACACGACTGACTGATAAAATTTTCCAACATTTTCAATCAACCGATATGAAAGGGAAAACATTTGGAATTTGGGGGCTTTCCTTTAAACCTGGAACAGATGATATGCGGGAAGCTCCTTCCATTCCGTTAATTTATGAACTTCATAAAAATGGAGCAAAAATCCAGGTATTTGATCCAGCGGCGATGGAAACATCTAAGTATTACTTCGATGGTAAAGTTGAGTATAAAAACGATGCATACTCTGCGTTACAAGGTGCAGATGCAATGTTACTTTTAACAGAATGGCGTGAATTTCGTGAGCCTGATTTTCAAAAGATCAAATCGCTTTTAAAATCTCCACTCATCTTTGATGGAAGAAATCAATACAAACCTAACTTGATGCAAGAGTTGGGTTTTACTTATTACTCCATCGGGAATCGATAGTCAAAAATAGGCAAGCGAACACTTGTTTTGCTTGCTTGCTACTTACATTAAAATCCTTTTTCGATTTGTGCTAAAGTTTCTTTGCAGATTGATAAGTCGGATTCTGAAACTAATTTCGGTTGGATTTCGGTCAAAATGATTTTTGCTGATTTCCAGTCGCCTAACTCTTTTAAACTAATCCCGTAGTATAATTTTGCCGTAATCAAACGTTTTGAATTTGGATATGTTTGGATGAATTCCTTCCAAGAACTAACCGCCAATTCTTTCGGACCATTTACGGATCGAATTAAATTTAAATTGAAAAATGAATTTTCTCTTACAAGCGGAACTTGTTTGGATTTTTGCATGGATGTTTGAAACGCATCTTCTGCTTTTGCATATTCTTTATTTTGAAAGTACAATAAACCCAGTCGAAAATGGAAATGTGGATTCTCTTTGTCTTTTCGAATTTCTGTTTTTAAAAAAGACTCTAGGTCTGGTTCTTGCAAAATCCGTTTTGAAATAGAAAGGATATCTTCTTTAGTTGCAAGGCCAGCAATCTTTGTGACAAAATTTCCATCTCCATCTAAAAAGAGAATCGTAGGATACCCTTCTATACTATATTTTTTTCTTAGATTGGGAAATTCTTCTCCATCTAACCTAACACGTACAAATTGGTCTAAAATCCGACTGACTTCTGGATCCGGGAAGATTTCTTTTTCCAAAACCATACAATACGTACACCAATCTGCAAAAACATCAACAATGACGTATTTTTTTTCCTGTTTGGCGGTTTCAAATCCCTTTTGAATGGAATTGCCCCATTTCGAATCTGCCGATAGATTCAAAGTCAGAAGAAAAGTGAGGACAAAAAAATAAGCTCGGAACATTCGCTCTCATTCTAACCCATTTCATCGCAAGGTAACAACCAATTTTCGCTTTTTCGAAATGGAATAGGCTATTTCCGTGGTAGTTAGAAGGCACCAAAAATGGAATTTTTATTAAAATTGGAAGATTTACTCCGGAAACGCAAAGAAGAGCTCCCAGAAAAATCTTATACAGCTGAGTTGTTTCGAGACGGGGTGGACCGAATTCTCAAAAAAATTGGCGAAGAAGCGGGAGAGGTAATCATCGCCGCCAAAAATCCAAATGAAAAGGAACTGATTCATGAAATTGCAGATTTAGTATTCCATTTGGAAGTGCTCATGGTAGAAAAAGGAATCAGTTTATCAACCATTGCCAAAGAATTAGAAAAAAGACATAGCTAATGAGTTTCCGTAGGGAAACGACATGAAGTTTTTATTATTTCTCTTTTCTCCATTTTGCTGGTTGTATCAGTTTTTGTTTTGGCTCTCGCAAAACAAAATCAAACCAGTCATATTACCAAATGTGCTCGTCCTCAGTGTTGGTAACATTACCGTTGGTGGAACTGGGAAAACTCCCTTTGTTCAATATTTAGTTCGATTTTTTCAGAAAACTAATAAAGATTATGCGATCACAATCCTCTCTCGCGGATATAAAGCAGAGAAATCGAAGGAAGGGGCAATTCTACCAAATGGTTTATCTCCTCATTTATTTGGGGATGAACCAAGTGAACATAAAGAAACTTTTCCTAATGTACAAGTGATCATTGGAAAAAACCGAGTGAGTAGTTTTTTGAAATACAATCAATTTCAAGGAAAACGGCACATCGTGATCTTAGATGATGGGTTCCAACACAAACAAATCCATCGTGATTTTGATATCGTATTGTTAGATGCTAACGCACCTTTTGGAAATGGTTTTACGCTTCCTCTAGGTTTTTTGAGAGAACCCATTTCCCATTTGTCACGGGCAAATACAATTGTTTTTACAAAGTTGACAAAGACGAATGAAATATCTCTTCCGAAATACCGAGAGAAACTGAATCAAAATGGTATCAAAGTTCCGCATTATCGTTCTCATTTTTCTGCTTATCTCAATGAGGTTCATTTAGAAACTTTAACGCAAACTCGAATTTTTCCTCCGAAAAATCCTTTATCAAATGAAGCGAACATAAGTTATTTTCTATTCACTGGTGTAGGGAATCCCAAACATGTATGGGAAACTGCCTCTTCTGTTTTGGAAACAAATCAAATCCGCCACCGATTTTTTCCTGACCACTATGATTTCGAAGAAACGGTTTTGTTTACACTTCTTGCAGAAATCGAAAAAGAAACGATTTTGATCACAACAGAAAAAGATTGGGTAAAAGTGCGAATGCATTCTTCCTTTCTAAAGGAACTCATCAAACGAAAGATTCGTCTCGTTCTATTGAAAATTGAAGTAAAAATAGAAGATTCGAAAATGTTCGAATCTATATTAGCTGGTCTCGTTTCCACATACGAAGTAAAAAACGATCTGGTTTCAAAGACTGAATGATCGGTTCAGGTAGTTCTTGTTTTTGATTTAGGATTTCATTTACCAATATTTCGGCGGCAAAAAATGCGTGGGTGAGTCCTCGAGAACCAAGTCCATTTAATATTCCAACGGATTCATAATAAGGAATTTGAAACTGTTTTCCATTTTTGCGGAATAAATTTTGGTATTTCACCGTTGTGTCTAACAGGGACACATTCGGAAGTTTCCCGACAACGGGATGGCGGTCTTGGGATTGGGTTCTGAAACTCACACGAGTACCAAACTCATGGATCCGAACGGGATCCCATTCCTCTCGTAACGTCGGTAGTTTTTTTCGCAAACCATCCCAGAGTGCTAAGGTTTCTTCCTCTCTAGGCTTTTCTTCCAAATGGAACTCATCGAAACTAGCACCAAGCACTCGTTTGTTGTTTATTTCTGCTGTTAAATAATCACCATACAGAATTGAAGTTTGATTTTGAAAAAAAGTCGCAGGAATTTCTACGATCTGTCCTCTTACCTGTTTCATAGGAATCCATTGGAGGCTCGGGTCTTTCGAAAATTGGTATCCTTGCGCTAAAAATAAATAATCGACTTTGAAAGTTTCGTTTATGGTTTTGCAAATGAGTTTACCATCTGCTTCGTCAACTTGCCAAGAGAGAAGTTCGCTCTGCATTTTTTCCAAGGGATTTGCCAATTGAAACAATTCTTTTGTGAGGGATACGGGAGAGATCGCTTTCCCTTGTGAAAAGTAGAGAACATCGATCTGAGATTGGGGCTCTCTTTCGAGCCGTGCTACCTCCGGAGGAATTTTGTGGGAAAGAAGGGCATGGGAATAACGTTCATATAAAGAACTAGAATCGAGTAAAAAATGGATTCCATTCACGTGAGGAACTAGTTCACCTAACTTTAGTTGGTTCCATAGATTCAAAAAATATTGAAACGCTAGATAGGAAAATTCGGATTCAGCTGTTTTATGTTTGGTGAGAAACGGATAGACAACACCAATGGGATTTCCACTGGCTTTTGTTGCAACGGAAGGTTCTTTCTCTAATAAAATGGTTTGAATGTTACGACGTTTCAGGGAAAGACAAATGCTTGCCCCAGCGATTCCTCCACCCACTACAAGTGCTGTTTTTTGAGAAACCGAAGTCATTACGAATTACTGTAAAACTCCAGTAATCATTTCTCTTTTTTTTCCAAACCCTTTCTGCTTTTCTATCGTAAACCCCAAACTTTCTAAAAACCTTCGGATAAATCCTGCTGATGTAAATGTGGCAAGCCTTGTTCCTTTTTGGGAATGGGAACCAATCAAAGAAAGTATCTCTTCTGACCACATGGAAGGATTTTTACTCGGAGAAAATCCATCCAAATACCAAAAATCGACAATCGGAAATTGCACCAAACATTCTTTTACATCACCAAATAACAGATTTAAGTCGAAAGATGTTTTTCCATTGTTGTGGAGGAATTGGCATTTCCATACATTCTCCTTGGGATCTTCCTTCCAGCTTTGTAATTGTTTGTCATACGATTGGAGCAGTGATTCCGTCCATAGAGCTTTTCCGGGAAAGGAGTGATTCAGTGACTGTAATGTTTCAGTGGGTAAAGGAAATCCTTCCAAACTATAGAATTGAAAGGAAGGAGGATTCGTTTCTAGTAACCAATGTTCTAAGCTGACAAAAAAATTCAATCCCGTGCCAAATCCAAGCTCTCCCACCGTACAAACGTTTGGAGAACCAGAAGAGAGTGCCTTTGGGATTCGGTTTCCTTCCCAAAATACATAACGAGATTCTTCCCATCCACCTTCCTTGGAAAAATACACATCACCAAAGGTTAGGGAGACGGGAACTCCATCCTTCATCTCAATGCCGTTTTTGCGATGGTTTAAATTCATACCGAATGTGGACTTCTTTTGGTCAGAATGTTGCAACAAATCGGAAAGGGAAACGGAAACTGGAGAAGTTGTCTGGAAAATGACAAAATCCATCCGAGAGAAGTCAAATTTATTATGTCTCATAAAAAAGACTTTCCAAATTGAGGGTACTCTTCATATTTTTCCCAGGTTTGGGGGAGATTCTATGGATTTTGTGAAAATCCGAGGCAAAGACTTACAAGACTGCATTATGCAGATGAAGATGAAGTATGGTCCTGAGGCTCATTTGTATGACCAACGTGTGATCACTGAAGGTGGTCTTTTTGGAACAGGTCTTATGGCGCAGCGCATGTATGAAATCGATGTAGGTGTGCCAGAAAAACAAAATTCGAAAGAAAGAATTGAACGCAAATTAAAAGACCTAAAAGAACTCATCAAACAAAAACAAAGAACAGAATCCCAACCTGAATCTGGTCTTGTGGGAATCGGTGCTTCCTCCTTCTCTTCCCAAGGATCGAGTCATTCTTACACAGCCCGTAAAAATATAGAATCGGTAAGACCTTTCTCTGAACGGAAACGAAGACCGAATCCTCCTGTTTACGAATTGGAGTCCTTTGAAGAAAGACCTATGGGTTTATCTCTGGCAGAGGCAAAAGAATCATTTTTGGAGCCAGCGGTGGAAACCACGCGAAATCCAAAAGAAAGGCACCCTCACATCCAGAAGCTCGTAGATCGTCTGTTACGTGAAGGACTTTCAGAATCGTATTTGGAAGAGATGGCTGTAGCGCTCACAGAAAGACTCTCTGCTGTGGATTTAACTCGTTATGCGAATGTAACAGACAAAGCGGTTACTTATTTAGAAGAACGAATCCAAGTGGATTCAGATTTATTTAGTGGCACACCACGTGGCAAACGAAAGGTTGTTTTTTTTGTAGGACCGACTGGCTCAGGAAAAACGACATCGATTGCAAAGTTAGCTGCTAAGTATAGTTTGCATATGGGGAAAAAAGTTTCTCTCTACACAACTGACAATTACCGCATTGCGGCCATTGACCAATTGAAGTTTTATGCAGATGCCATGGGTCTTCCGTTTTATGCAGCAAAAGACCTGCGCAAATGGAAAGAGACCATCCTTCGTGATGGGTCAGAACTCATCCTTGTGGATACTGCGGGATACTCCCATAGAAAATCAGAAAACTTGGAAAAACTTCAGGAATTCTACCAGGTTTTTGGGGAAAAGGATCACATTGAAACGATCTTAGTTCTTTCTTCCACTGTTTCTAAAGACAATGCACTAGCGGTAACAAACGCGTATGAGTCGGTCGGTTATAAAAGAATTTTATTAACTAAGCTCGATGAAGCAGAATTTTTAGGTTCTGTTGTAGAATTAGCCGATACTATTCACAGGGAATTCACATTCTTAAGCGTTGGTCAGGATGTTCCATTTGACATCTTAAATGCCACGAAAAAAATCCTTGCCGAATGTGTCATTTTCCCTGAAAAATTGAAAGGGATAGCGGGCGAAGTCTTCGAGAAGACTGTGTAAGGTGCGCATCGTTATCCTGATACCTAGGGGTAACGATGGACCAAGCAGCAAATCTTCGAAAGTTAACGGAAACTGGTACTGGATTGAAACTGGTTCAATCCCAGGACGCTGCTAAGAAAACCAAAATCATCGCAGTGGCCTCAGGAAAGGGTGGCGTCGGCAAGAGTACAGTCTCTGTCAACTTAGCCATCTCCATCGCCAAAACAGGACTTAAGGTTCTCATCTTTGATGGTGACTTGGGACTTGCCAATGTCAATGTCCTTCTCGGAATCATTCCCAAATATAATTTATACCATGTCGTAAAGGGGCATAAGTCTCTGAAAGACATCGTCATTTCCACTCCAGAAGGTGTGGACATCATTGCAGGTGCTTCGGGATACTCTCAGCTTGCCAATCTCAATGAAACCCAAAGAAACAACCTCATCAAGGGTTTTGCGGAACTGGATCGTTATGATGTGATGATCATTGATACCGGAGCTGGAATCTCAGCAAACGTGATTGGGCTTGTGATGCCCGCAGACGAAGTGGTGGTGGTGACTACCCCAGAGCCAACTTCCATTACCGACTCCTATGGTCTCATCAAATCCATCGTTTCCCAATCGAAAGACAAAAACCTCAAAATCATTGTAAATCGTGTGCGTTCCGCCATTGAAGGGAAAAAAGTAGCTGACCGAGTCATCGATATCTCGGGACAATTTTTGGAAGTCCAAGTCGAGAACTTAGGGTTTATCTTCCAAGATGAGGAAGTTGAAAAATCCATACGGGAACAAAAGCCATTTATCATTGGAGCTCCGCGTTCCAAAGCAGCCGCTTGCCTCACAAGGGTCACACACACCCTCTTACAAACAGAAGGTGGATATGATGATGAAGAAGGCCTCACTGGATTTTTTAAGAAGTTTTTTAGTTTTGTGGACTTCAAAGAAAAAGAAATGGAATCCAAAATGGAGGAAGACAACTAAGTGCAGATCGGATTTGTACTGGGGTTTGCAATCCTTGGAGCAGTGATTAGCTCTGTTTGTGGGTTTTTAGTAGGGAACCGGGTCAGTTATATCTTTTTTGTCTCTCTCCTCTCGACATTCGCATTCGGTGGACTTGGGTTTGGCGTTTTTAGTGTCTTACAAAAAAAAGTCCCTGAATTTTTAGAGTTTTTATCTACCTTTTCCCTCGGTGGTTTTGGGGGCGAAGGGCATGCTGATGACTTCGATCATGATCATGAAGGCATGGAACCATCTTCCGCTTCGTCGGCATCATCGGATGACTTTGGCGTGCAAGCCGTGGGAGATCAGGCCATGGATGCCAAACTTGCCATGGCAAAATCTGGAAAATTTGGAGACCATATCATTGTGGATAAAATTGCGATCAAAAACGAGCCAAAACTCATGGCTGAGGCAATTCGCACCATGATGGCCAAGGATGACCCGCAAGACGGTTGAAAAAATACCGTTTTTACAGGACATAAGAAAAAATCCTCTTGTAATTTTCGTTTCTTTACGATTTTTTCTATAAAGTAAAGAGATTCCGTATTTCGGTTCCCAATGTCAAGATTGCTAGACAAATACAATCAGTTTGATGAGACAGATCTTTGGAAACAATACCGTGTCAAAAAAGACGCGGAAATCCGAAGTTACCTTGTTGAAAAATATTCACCTCTCGTCAAACACGTGGCTGGGCGGATTGCGATCGGAATGCCACAAAATGTGGAATTCGAAGATCTCGTCAGTTATGGCGTCTTTGGTCTGTTAGATGCGATAGAGAAGTTTGACCCTTCACGTGAGATTAAATTTAAAACCTATGCCATGACCCGTATCCGTGGGTCCATTTTTGACGAACTCAGAAGTGTGGACTGGATCCCTCGTTCCATCCGCCAAAAAGCAAAACAACTCGAAAACATCATTGCCATGCTCGAAAACAAAGAGGGCAAAAAAGTGGATGATGAAGAGATCGCAAAAGAACTCGGCGTCTCTATGGAAGAATACAATTCTCTTCTTGCCAAACTTTCTGGAACCTCTCTTGTTTCGTTAAATGATATTTGGTTTCTCGGAGATGAGAACGATGAAGTTTCTTTTATGGAAACCTTAGAGTCTCCGATGAATATGAACCCAGACAATATCATCGAAAAAGAAGAAATCAAAAACGTAATTGTCGAAGCCATCCAATCCCTTCCTGAAAAAGAGAAAAAAGTCATCGTACTTTATTATTACGAAGACTTAACCTTAAAAGAGATTGGAGAAGTGTTAGAAGTCACTGAGTCTAGAATTTCTCAACTTCACACCAAAGCAGTCGCAAGACTACGTAGCAAACTTTCTAAAGTCAAATCAGCGATCCAAAAAAGGTAACCGAAGATGTCTCTCACAGAATTTCTTACTGAGGAACTGAAAGAGTTCGACCGTAAGGAAAAAGAACAAGTGGAAGTCATAGCCGATACCATAGAAGAGTGTTTGGCGATTGCAGCCAATCACTTGGGTCGTAAAGTCCACGAAATCGATTATACTGTTTTGAAACGTGGGAAAAAATCTCTTTTCTTTTCAGAACCTTATCATATCCGAGCTTCCATCATTCCTGATGATATGCTCCTTGATGAACTAAGTTTGTTAGATGAGCATCTAACGGGCGGTAGTGGGAAATTAGTTTCCAAAGAATTAAAAGATCTCGTTACACCGAAAAACAAAGACGGCCGAGTGGTTGTCAAAATTTACAGAACTGGTGTATTTTTGACAGTGTATCCGCCATCTGGAGAAGGCCTTGAAATGACAATGGCAGATGTCTCCAAAAAACTTTCGTTTCGTGGTGTGGCAGGTGTTGACCAAAACCTCATTAATAAAATTCTAAAAGAGAAAAAAGGCGAACCAGTTCTAATCTCCAATCAAAAACCAAAACCAGGGAATGATTCCAGCTGTAATGTGGAGATTGCACAAGAAAACATGCGTGCCTTTGTCACCGTTTTCCCAGCAAGGCCTGGTGGTCGCGACTTAGAAGTAGCAGACGTTGTTGCTGCACTCAAAGGTATGGGTGTCGCACATGGTCTCAAAGAAGATGAGATCCGAAAACACTTGGATGAAGAAGTGCATAACAAACCTTTCATCGGAGCGGAAGGTGATTTCCCTGTAAACGGGAAAAATGCAGAAATCAAATACTACGTTCGCACTGAAAAGAAAATCAATTTCAAAGAAGATCAATCGGGTCGTGTGGACTACAAAGACTTGGATATGATCGAAAACGTTGTCGTGGGACAATTGTTAGCTGAGAAAATTCCTGCTGAAAAAGGAAAGTTTGGTCGCAATTTGTTTGGGATGGTATTGCCAGCCAAAGATGGTTTGGATACCGAACTCAAACAAGGAAAAGGAACCATTCTTTCTGAAGACAAGATGCGTCTCACTGCAGAAGTCAACGGACAAGTGTTATATGTTGCTGGAAGATTGTCAGTAGAAACCGTTTACCGCATCAATGGAGATGTGGGAGTTCGTACAGGAAATGTTACTTTCCTTGGTTCTATCATCATCACAGGAAACGTTGAAGACAATTACTCTGTGAAAGCCGCAGGGAACATCGAGATCTACGGAACTGTTCAAAAGGCCATTGTGGAAGCAGATGGAGACATTATTGTGCGCCAAGGGATTACAGGGCGCGAGGAGGCACGTGTGGAGTCCACAGGAGGCAATATCGTTGCCAAGTTCATCCAGAACGCCACTTGTATCACAGAAAAAGACATCATCGTCCAAGAAGGGATTTTACATTCCCACCTTATGGCAGGGGGAAAAATTTCCTGTAAAGGGAAACGGGGGCAAATTGTGGGGGGAACAATCCAGGCTGCCCAACTCATTTCCGCGAAAATCATTGGTTCCCAAGCAAACCCACAAACCGACCTCATCGTTGGAAACAATCCGAAGATCTTAAAACAGATCAGTGAGTTTGAAGAAAAGAAAAAGGAAAACCAGGACAAGCTGGACCAACTCACAAAAACAATGCGAACCCTCAAAGCAAGAAAAGAAGCAGATCCGGCAAGTTTTACGGCAGAACAAGACGCACATTTACAGAAACTGGAAGCTGGAACCAAAAAACTCGAAAAAAGAATCGCGGAAGCCAGTAAAGACATCCAAACTCTCACGGAATACATGGACGAACAGGCCGCCAATGGTCGTATTTCGGTCGAAAAGACCATTTTCCCAGGTGTTACCATCCGTATCCGCAATGCGGAATACAAACTCCGCCACGAGACCAAAGCGAAGACATTCTACGAGGAAGAATCCCAAGTACGTAGTCAGCCTTACGAAGATCCAGACGAAACGAAAAATGACTGGAGAAAAAAGAGAGGGCGTGGTAAGTCTAAGAATTAGGAGGGTAGCCGAATGATACTGAACGAAAACTTTGCAAGTATCGCTCACCACTACGATTTTGCACGTAGAGCTCAGGCAGAAAATCCCTTCACCCATCAAAACCAGGTGGTGGAATTGCAAAAAGTGGTGATCCAAACACAAAACCGTGCCCAAACAGTTCCCGATGCGAAATCAGGTTACCAAGGTACGGCGGCAAAACCGAAAGAAGATAAAGAAACTTCGGTATTGGCCTATTCCAAAACGGGAATTGTATACAATCGTCCCAGTTTGGATCGTGGATCTCGTTTTGATTCAAAAGCTTAAATTTTTTCTACGGAATGTTGTTGGAAATGTTCTTTAGGAGAAACATATGGAGCTTTTTTCTCTTGTTTTAATCAATTTATTATTCTGTGGGATGATGTATGTCTTCATATCAGCAAAAGTCCAAAAAGCAGTTAGTGAATATTACGATAAAAAATTAAACCGAGCTATCGACATGGCCACGGCAGAAACCATACGCGAGTTAGATGCCACTGTTAGCATCATTGAATCAAAGATGGTGGCACTCCGAACGATGATGGAAAAAGGAGAAACTTTGGTAAAGGAATTTAAACATTACCAAAACCAAGGGTTATCTATGAAATCAGAGTTAGTTTCTCCGCCTGAAAGGGAAGAACCAAGTCTAGATCTCAAAGAACAAAGAACTGGGATTGGAAAAATTTACCAAGCAAACCAAATTCCAGTCTCAATCGAAGAAGCAGAAACTACAGAAGGGGCAGTGAACCAAGCATTTGGAAAGTTGGGAAAAGCTGTGAAAGGAATGTTTGGCATGGAACCTCTGACCGAACCTTCTAAAGAGGCTATCGACAATTTAGAAGTGCCAACCTTCCAACCTAAGATGAATTATACGGTAGGTGGAAATCCATTTGCAGAAGAGAAGCCGACAGAAGCCATTCGAAATGAACTGATTGAAGGACCAAAAAAAAGAGAATTCTTAAATGAAGTTTCCAAAGCGAACGATCCATCTTTTGCTTCTTACCAAAGAATGAATTTGGACAAAGTGGATTTCTCGATTGAATCTGCTTTGGAAGAATTACCGGCATCTGCTACTAAAATTGATAAGGTTGTCCATCTCATTAAAAAGGGATATAAACATGAAGAAATCTCGGAAGCAATGAATATCGGTATTCATGAAATTCATTTGATCGAAACGATTCGACTTGATCGATCTAGAAGAATCTAAAAATATGTTTCCATGTCTTCGTTTCCGGTTCTCAATGTAGGATTCTCTAACGTCGTTTTTGTATCAAAGATACTGACCATTTTACTGGCAGATTCTGCGGGAGCAAAACGACTCAGAACCGAAGCGAAATCCGAAAACCGTCTCATTGATGCCACTTGTGGTCGTAAAACAAGATCGGTTCTTGTGTTAGATTCTGGACACATCCTTCTTTCAGCCATCCGTCCCGAAAGTTTATCCAAACGTTTGGAGACAGGTGACAATCAATTTGGAGAAGGAGAAGAGGAGTCTGAAGATTGAAAGCAGTCCCGAATCTCTACATCATTTCCTCAGTAGCTGGTGGCGGAAAATCTACCATCATTCAGGCACTTTTGAAAGAAAACCCAGAGTTTTATTTTTCCATATCGTGTACAACGCGAGCACCAAGGCCTGGAGATGAAGAAGGAAAAACATATTATTTTTTAACCGTAGCTGAATTTCAAAAAAGAATCGCTGCCGATGAATTTTATGAATGGGCGGAAGTCCATGGAAATTACTATGGGACCCCGAAAGCTCCCATCTTAGAGGCAATCAAAGAACACAGGGTAGCACTTCTTGATTTGGATGTACAAGGAGCCAAATCGGTAAAAGCCCTTCGCCCTGAATCGGTAACCATATTCATCGAACCACCTAGCCGTGAGGTTTGGATTGAACGGCTGATTCGAAGAGGGACGGATTCCCAAACAAGCATTGAGAAACGCATTGAAAATGGTATCAAGGAATTGGAAGAAGCCCCTAGCTTTGATTATGTTGTTGTGAATGATACATTAGAAGATGCCATCACGGAAGTGAAGAAGATCCTCTGTGGAACACACGACTAATAAGAATGGTTTATCGTTTAAGACGTTGTTAGGGAACTAACCATCTAAAGTTTTACGGTTCATCATTGTCTTCATCAATGCTTTTGCCATAGTTTGGAACATTTTTGGCACCAGCATCTAACCATTTGTTGGAAATCACAGATCTTCTTTCAGCAGGAAATAATGTGAGAAGATAGGTTGTGATGGTTTGCCTTCCTTCTTCTTCCGCATCCCGATCCATTTGTTCAAAGACTTCGATGATATCATAGTCTGGCCAGTTGATGAGCATATCACGAGCCGATTCAGGTGGCATATTGGCAACTTTGTTGGCGAGAACTTTTACTTTCTCCGCGCGAGCATTGTCTTTTCTCGCTTTTTCAGCCATTTCTTTTTCTTTTCGTTGGATTCCTTCTTTGAGTTCTTCCAATCGTTCTTTGTCTGCATTGAGTGAGGATGATTTTTCTTCTAACTCACGTTTCATTTGTTCTAGTTCTTCTCTATCAGCAATGAGACGTTCCTTTGCCTTTTCCATTTCTAGTTTCTCAAGTTCGGTGGGAGAGAGAAGATCTTGGTTTACTAGACCAGCTTGTTTTTTTAAGAACGGTAGATAGTCTTCTGCATTGATGACTTGGAAGTAATCAAAAACAAAAAATCCAATAGCTATGAGGAAAAAAATCAATACGATCAAAAAAAAGGATCTGGTGTTGTCTGTTACACTTGCCATTATGTTTTGCCTTGTCCTAAATAATATTTTTCATAAAAATCACGAAGAGTTTTAAAGTCAGATGCCAGTTCGTCTGCACCATCTTCTCTGTTCAAAATTTTGAATGTTCTTGGAATCTTTTTGGATGGTTTTGGGCCATAACTATCCATTGCATCGAATAATGAATGTTTGCTTAAATGGAAATTAAATTCTTCCACTTCTCTTCGTTCCATTCGATTTCGTTTTTTCTTCCATTCTCCAAATCGTTTATCTTTTAAAACTTCGATTACTTTTTTATTCATCCGTGCTACCATCACATCTTTACGAACCAAGTTGACTTCTTCGTTTTGGTTTGCGATTCTTTGGTCTAATTCTTCATTTCTGCGGATAAGACCTTTGATGTATTGTTCGATGGATAAGTAATCAGATAAACTTGTACCTACTTTTGAGGAGGAAAGAATGGCTTCATAAGAAGATTCGATTTCTTTTTCATTGGTTTCCTTTTCGGATATGAGTGAGTTCAGTTTGGAGACAACAAGTGATAAACGGCGGATTTCTTCCTCTTCTTTTAGGCCCCGAAGTTTTAAAACCGTTTCCAAACTAAACCGAAATCGTTTCACAGCTGTCTATTTCTTCGATTCTAAATAATTTTTGTACTCTTTTTTACTCGTATTTTTAAAAAAATACGTAAAACTTGGAATATTGTCCCATAAATACTTACATCTTATCTTGTTTCTTTGGAGTCTGTTTTTGGGCTCATTTTCGTCAGTCTTTGCCACACCCTTGGATACACTTGTGGAAAAAAGTGGCGGAACCCCCATCCATTTGGAAGGAGACTGGGAATTTTACCCCCGCATTTTTTTATCAGAAACAGAGTCTCGTGACCAAACCTTTCAACTCCTCAGGGTGCCTGGAATATGGAATTCCGTTCTCGGATCTGGCGAGGGGTATGGAACTTACCGTCTTGTCTTAGAGAAACCAAGCCAATTGGAAAATGACCAAGTCTTTGGGATCAAAATTTTGGATGTCGCAACTGCCTCCCGTGTCTATTGGAATGGGAAATTACTCGGAAGTTCTGGAGTGGTGTCCAAAACCAAACCAGAGTCCGATCCATCCTATGCCTTTCAATTGTATCCACTTCCTTGGAAAGAAGGCACAAACGAACTTCTCATAGAAATTTCTAATTTTCAGCATGCAAAAGGTGGAATGTGGGAACCACCTTACTTTGGTGAGTGGAACAAATTGTATAAGGAAAGTGAGGCTGACCTTGCTTCTTCTTTGTTTTTAGCAGGTTCTGTTTTCATCATTGCATTGTATCATTTTGGCTTGTTTTATTTTAGAAGGACTGACAAGGGAAATTTACTCTTTGGATTCGCTGCTTTATTGCTGGCCCTTCGTACTTTATTCACTGGCGAACGTTTTGTATTCAATGAGTTAGCACCAATCCTCAGCTGGAATCTCTGTCTTCGCATCGAATATTTTACATTTTACATTTCTCCCTATCTTTTCTTTGCATTTTTTAGAGAGTTTTATCCAGATTATTATCCAAAATGGATGCATCGTTTGCTTCTTTTTCCTACACTCTTATTTATTTCTTTTCTCTTTATTCTGCCAACAAACATCTATACGGCGCTGAATGGGTATTACCAAGTTGTTTTTTTAATTGGAATTTTAATGATTTTACAAGGAGTCTTTCGAGCTGCTTATCACAGAAAAGAAAGTGGATTTTTGTTTCTTGTGGGAATTTGTACTGTTGCCATTGCAGCACTGGTCGATTTGCTGAACGCAAACCAAATCTTTTATTCCGTCGAAGCCATTCCGATTGGGATTTTTGTTTTTATTTTGGTACAATCACTTACTTTATCAAGACGGTTTAGCCGTGCCTTCTCAGAAGTAGAAACCTTGTCGAAGCGCTTGTTGGCACTTGATAAACTAAAAGATGAGTTTTTAGCAAATACTTCTCATGAATTAAAAACTCCACTCAATGGAATCATCGGTATCGCAGAGTCAATGTTTGATGGAATTGGAGGCAAACTCAACCAAGAACAAAGGCAAAACCTGGGCATGATTGTGAGTTCAGGGAAACGTTTGTCTTCCCTTGTAGATGATATTTTAGATTTTTCCAAAATGAAAAATCGTGATCTGGATTTGGATTTAAAGGCTATTGACCTACATCAAATTTGTGATTTCGTTTTGGTTATTTCGAGGCCTTTATATGTAACAAAAAACCTAACCGTTCGAAATCATGTTCCGATTGATTTCCCTCCTATTTTAGGTGATGAAGCAAGGCTCCAACAAATTCTTTTTAACGTCATCGGTAATGCGATTAAGTTTACAGAGAAAGGTCGCATTGATGTGTCTTGTGAGATTGTGGACAAAATGGCTGTGATCTACATACGAGACACTGGGATCGGCATTCCTAAAGATAAATTTGTCGATATCTTTCGTTCTTTTGAACAAGTGGACTCTTCCACAACACGGAAGTTTGGTGGAACAGGGCTTGGACTTGCTATCTCAAAACGTTTGGTGGAACTTCACGGTGGGAATATTTGGGTAGATTCTACTCCAGGAGAAGGTTCTGTCTTTTCCTTTTCTTTGCCGCTGGCAAGAGAAGGGGAGATCCCAATGGAAAAACCACAAATGAAAAAATCTGAGATGTGGTTTAGTGGTGATAACTTTGAATTTGAACCCATTGAAGACACAGTAGATGAATTTGATGGTGAAAAATTAAAAGTCATTGTTGTGGATGATGAGCCGATCAATCGACAGGTTTTAAAGAACCATCTTACATTAATTGGGTGCGATGTAAGTGAAGCTGCCAATGGTGTGGATGCCATTCGCCTTGTGCGAGATGAAGGTCCATTTGAACTCATGTTACTCGACATTATGATGCCTGGAATGAGTGGGTATGACGTCTGTACGGTTTTAAGAGAGTCATATTCTTTGTACCAACTTCCCATATTATTTTTAACAGCAAAGAATCAAATTGCTGATATCATTGCGGCATTAGAAGCAGGTGGAAACGATTATTTGGCGAAACCTTTTGACAAACGTGAATTAATTTCTCGTGCCAAGAATTTAATTACGTTAAAAAAAGCAGTCGAAGAACAAAACAAATTCATTGCGATTCAAAACGAATTAGGATTAGCAAGAAAACTTCAGTATTCAATTCTTCCTGAGGTAGCTCCCAATGTAGAGGGAATCAAAACTGAGTTTTATTATGAACCGATGGATAGCATCGGAGGAGACTTCTTTGATTTTCATGCCATTTCTGAGACAGAATTGGGCGTTCTTGTCGCGGACGTTTCCGGACATGGGATTCCTGCGGCACTCGTGTCTGCCATGTTAAAGATTGCATTCTCAACCCAAGTGAGACTTGCCAAAGAACCGTCCCAACTCCTGAACCAAATCAATGCAACTTTACTTGGAAAAATGAAAGGCGCTTTTGTCACTGCCTCTTACGTGTATATCAATCTCGAAACAAATGAAATGATCCATGCCAGATGTGGTCATCCACCACTCATCATCAATCGGCGTGGAGAAACCAAAGCAAAACTAAGTATCCCGCAAGGTAAACTCATAGGTTGGATTCCCGAACTAGACATCCACGAAGATCGAATCTCCATCCAATCGGGAGATCGAATCGTACTCTATACTGATGGAATTACGGAAGCTACCAATTCCAATAAAGAAATGATTGGCCAGGAAAATTGGGAAATCATTTCTCATCGTTACAGTGGTTATCCTGTAACGGAATCCAAACGATTGTTACTCGAAAAAATCAAAGAATTTACTGGGAACAGGTCTCCTGATGATGACGTGACTCTCGTGATTTTAGAAATTGAATGAAAGAAACTGATTTGAAGAATTAAAATTCATCGTCATTACGAGATGAACTTTGTAAAATTTTCTCTAATCGTTTGATCGCGTCGTTGTAAGTAGATTTTTCTTCGATTCTTTGTCTTAAGAAATCATCAATCTGTGATTTTTTATCAATCGCCATATCTATTTTTTCATCTGCTCCTCGCACGTATGCGTTGAGTAAGATGATGTCTTCTGAGTTTTTGTATTTTGAAATCAGCTCTCGGACAATAGAAGATCGCATATAATGATCTTCGTGAACAATTTTTTGCATAAGCCTTGAAAGCGAAGATGGCACATCGATCGCAGGGTAGTGACTTTGTTCTGCTAATTTTCTTGTGAGAACAATATGTCCATCAATGAACCCACGCACTTTGTCTGCTACAATATCATCCATATCATCTTCTGCATCGGTAAGAACAGTATAAAAGCCAGTAATAGAGCCACCGTTATGTGAAGTTCCAGCTCTTTCCACTAGTTTTGCCATTTTTGTAAACACACTCGATGCATATCCTTTTGTCACAACAGGTTCTCCAATCGATAACTCCCTTAGTGCTTCGGCGTATCTTGTTAGGGAATCCATATACAAATTGACAGACATTCCTTTTTCACGGAAATATTCTGCCGCCGAACAAGCAAGGTTTGCACAACTCACTTGTTCCATTTTAGAAGAATCAGATGTAGCAACAAAAACAACAGATCTCGCTAAGGCTTCTTTCCCGAGTTCCACATGTAAAAATTCATTTACCTCGCGGCCCCTTTCTCCAATGAGAGCAACCACGTTCACATCGGCATTCGTATAACGAGCGATCATCCCGAGTAAACTAGATTTACCAACTCCCGATCCAGAAAAGATCCCGATCCTTTGTCCACGACCTACCGTTAACATTCCATCAATGGCCCTAACTCCCGTTTCTAAAATTTCAGAGATAGGAGGGCGATCGAGTGGGTTTAAGAACCTGGGTTCGGATGATCTTTCTTCCTTGGTAATGAGAATGCCTTTGTTATCGATGGGTTTACCAAGACCATTTAACACTCGTCCTAAAAGTTCGGGACCCGCATTTAATGTGATTTGTCTACCAGACGAAAAAACAAATGCATGTGGGAAAATTTCTTGTGTGTCACCTAACGGCATTAAGGTGTAAAGGTGATCTTTAAAACCAACAAGGACGCAAGGCAAGTATCCTTTGTCTGAGCCTCGTTCCACCTCCAAAATTTCGCCCACTTTGGAATCTGGTGGTCCTTGTGAATAAATGACGTTTCCCACAACAGACACAACGACCCCACTTTTACGGATGGGTTCGATTTTTTCGACGACATTCAGATACTTGGAAATGGCATCGATGTGTTCTGTGAATTTTTTTTCGATCATGGGGTCTTTTCACTCATCCAATCATGTGACATAATTAAATCAAGCGAATTGAGGCCCCAGAGAGGCCTCAAGAACCAAGTTAGCGGCAGAGTTTGATTTGGTCGGGATTGGAAATTTGTTTGGGAGCGGGGAGTCTTTTGCCTAGGACAACATTGCCACCTTCTCCGATACTTGCCGATTCGTAGGCCCATTTCCCGAAGTTTGTGGAGATGGTAAAACAGTCTGGAAAGGTTTTTGTTTCCTCTAATTGGTTTCCGTTCCATACCAAAATTCGGTCTGGAGTTCGCACAAAGAGTTTGTTTCCATCTTCTGCCCATCGGATTCCGTAAAGAGGAAGTGCTGTCCAAAAACTAAGTGGGAAAGATTGGATTTTTTTGTCAGACGTTTGTAAGATCGAAAGTTCAAATTCTGTAAATTCATCTTCTTTGGTGGGACTTGCCGTGATGAGTGCCACTAAATTCCCATTGGGGGAAGGAGCCATTTGAAAGATGATTTTTTTCTCGGGGGTGGCTGGATAGGAAAAGGCACCACCTGATTCAGGATAAATCGAAAGAGTTTGGTTCAGTGTTCCATATTCATCATCTTTTCCATATAACACAAATAAAGTGTTAGTTTTTGTGTGATAAAAGATTCCATCCCCAAGCGACCAAGAAGGTAAGTCCCATTCGCGAAGGACCTTGCCGCCAGTCTTTCCATTTTGTACCAATTTAATTTTACTTTTGTAATTTCGTTTGTCAGTTGTCCCGTTGAGTGGATTCCAAGAATCCTTTTCTTGGTACATCACGGAAAGAACTAAGTTGAGATTAGGATCATTACTAGGGGAGATTTCCTCCGAGAGTTGGGCATCCCGCCAGATCATTTGTGAACAGCCAAAGACAGCAAGAAGAAGGAATGGAATGAGAGTTTTCATAGGTGAGAAGAGGATAGGGTTTAGAAAGTGTCTGTAAACAAAAAAGGGGACCAAACGTCCCCTCTCAGTTAGAAAAGTGAAAACGAAAAGGATTTATTTTCCTTTTTTTGCTTTCGCTTTTTCTTTATTTTTTTGGTCGATTTCTGCTCTATGAGTATCGCAAAGTCTGTAAAGAATGCCTGTTACCGGGTTTTTACGAGTGACTTTTGTACCACAAACGATGCATAGACCTTGCGCTCTTCTTCTTTTGTAAAGTTGTTGAACTCTCTCCGCTCCAGATGCTTTGTACTTGGAGATTTGGATTCTGAATCCTTTGAAAAGGTAATTCCCAATCGATTTTTCTGGGTCTTTTTTAAGATCCTCTGCGATTTTATCGATTTGTCCTGGGCCTACTTTTTGTGGTTCCATAGCTTTCTTTTTCCTTTAAGTTTAATTTATATTTTTTTTGACGAAGGGAAATCCCTTGCCCTAACAAGAGTATCTCTCTTCTTTTCGAAAAATTCAAGATATTTTTTTCATCGAATAACAAATTTTTGATGTTTTGCGAAGTTATTTTCTCAAACATTTGATAGGCGATCGTTCTTATTTTATCAATTTAATTTGAATTGCTTTTGGGAAACTTGGGCAAGTTTCTACACAAAGTCCACATCCCGTACACGTCGTTCCAGAAAAAACTGGCAAATTTCCCTTAAATTTCACCGTTTTTTCAATAGGGCAGGTAACAAAACAAGCATTACAGGTTGATTCACCTGTTTTTTCATTGATACAAAATTCTTTGATTAACTTCGCCTTACCAAACTTTGGTGTATTTTCGGACACTTCGTACGGTAGTAGGGCTTGCTCGGGACAAGCATTGATACATGGCCAGTCCGAGCATAGATGACAGGCTTTGGCGTTGGGATCAAAATGAGGATAGTTTTTTTCCCCGTTGTTTACTGTAACAGGGAATAAGACGGCGTAAGGGCAGGCAAAAATACATTCGTTACATCCCGTACACAAAGAAAAAAAATCGTTTGCGGCGCCAGGAGGCAAGGAAAGAGTCTGGAACATTTTTGTTTTCCGTTTCCGAACAGGAGTCGGTTTCTCTTTCGATTGTTTAGAAGCAGGTGATGGTTTCTTTTTTCTTTTGGGTTTCAGATTTGGGTCTGTTTCTTCCTGCCAAACTTCTTTGATGGCCTCGGAAATTTCTTCCGCTTTGGTAAAGGTAAATTGGAAAACGGATTTAAATCCTTCGCGAAACAGGTCCTTACGTTTCATTTAGCTGGGAATTCGTTCGATTTGAGCCCCAAGTGACCGTAACCTTGTATCAATGGACTCAAAACCTCTGTCTATTTGAACAATATTATGGATTTCACTTTGTCCTTCTGCGCAAAGGGCTGCGATGATCATTGCCATTCCAGCTCGTATATCAGGGCTTGCCACTCGTTGGCCATAAAGACGATTGGCTCCAATCACGATCGCACGATGTGGGTCACACAGAATGATTTGGGCGCCCATTGCAATGATATGATCCACAAAGAAAAGCCGGGATTCAAAAAGTTTTTCATGGATAAGAACTGTCCCTTTGCATTGCGTTGCGGTAACAAGAGCAACAGATGTCATGTCAGCAGGAAACCCTGGCCACGGAGCATCATCGATTTTAGGAGTGGCACCATGGTAATCGGGTATAATTTCCATTTTTTGGTCTGAAGGAACAAGGATCCCAGTTTCTGTGGGTCTTACTTCAATGCCGAGTCTTGAATAAACCATTCGGATCATACGAATGTCTTCCAGGTTTACGTCCGTGATATGGATTTCTCCTCCTGTCACAGCGGCAAGGCTGATGAAAGAACCCACTTCCAAATAATCAGAGCCTATCCGGTGTTTTAAGCCACCCTCTGGTGATTTGAGAGAAGTAACACCTGTGATGGTTAGGTGGTTTGTGCCAATGCCTTCCATTTTGGCTCCCGCAGCGACTAAAAAGCGACAAAGTCCTTGGACATGTGGTTCGGACGCAGCATTGCGAATGATGGTGGTTCCTTCGGCAAAAACAGCGGCCATCACAGCATTTTCTGTAGCAGTGACAGAGGCTTCATCGAGAAGGATGTCTTTACCAAACAGACGGTCAGCTGTGATCATATAGCCATCAGGGAAAACTTCAATTTTGGCACCTAGTGCTTCGAGGGCGAGAAGGTGTGTGTCCATCCGCCTGCGTCCTATTTTGTCTCCACCTGGTTTCGGTAAAAAGACACGGCCAGTCCGTGCTAAGATGGGGCCTGCGAGTGTGACAGCCCCTCGGAGTTGGGAACAAAGTTCATACGGTAAATCCGATTTCACTGGATTTTTTTTCTGAAAGAGATAGGATCCTTTGGTATCGAGGGACGTGATTTCCACACCGATATGGCGAAGGACGTCCATTAGTTTGTGGACATCGGCAATTTCGGGAAGGTTTTCTAAAATGACATCACCTTCCCACAAGAGCAAAGCTCCTAGGAGCGGAAGGGCTTCGTTTTTATTTCCTTGGGGAACTATTGTCCCGTGGAGTGGATTTTTGCCGATAATTTTAAAGTAGGAAGAGCTCACCTTGCTTCCATTCAACACAACGGAGATATGAGGAAAAGTAAATTATGAATTTTATGGCACAAGTCGTTTGGATTTTTCCAAAATTTGAAACAATCTATCTTTTCTACATTTTCCTCATGGGTGTAGCCGCCTTCATTTACGTCAAAGTGATGAATTATTTGCATCATAAGCAAGCAAGTGTAGTCAACCATTGGGTCGAATTCCAACGGTATGCCAATGCTAGAAAATGCAACCAAGTGGAACTCAATATCCTTCGTGATTTTTATGATCATTTAAACGAAGAAGAAAGAGAAGTGTATCTCCTTCCAGAGAATCGAAATAAATTAAAAAATGCTTTGTATCGTTATTTCCTAAAATCAAATGCCAATACTACAGAAAAAGAAGTGAATCTGTTTGATAAACTCTTTCGGTCTGGAGTGGAATTTAAAAAAGAAATTTTATCTCTCAATGATTTGGCCGTTGGGGAAGTGGCAGCTCTTGAAGCCGATGGTAGGGAAGAGCTTACATATGTGATGCAAAAAACTTCGGATGAATTGTTGTTATCTATGAAAGGGCTATCCAAAGACTTACTGGTTCCTGGGAAAGAAGCGAAACTATATGTGTTTCGACCAAGTAGCGGTGGTTACCTTTTGGATGGTAAAGTCGTACGGATCAATGATAGCGGTCTCATTTTCCATTTTAATGGAAAAATCGAACGAAAAGGTGAGTCTCACCTGATGCTCATGGATCGAATGTCGATTACGATTTCTCCTTGGCCACCTCCTGAAGAACGAAAAGATTTGGAATTGGATAAAAATAAATTGTTACTCAGCGAAGAAAACATTGATAAGCAATTGGAAGTTCTAAAACGAATTGCCAAAGACCAAAAAGAAAATAACGAGAAAAAATTCGAAATCAAAGAAACAGCAAAACCATTCATTACTCTTTCAGAACGTTTGTCGGACAGAGGGATTGTGTTTACATTTCCCACAGGGATCTCTTCGGAGATTTGGAAACACCAAGACCTATGGGAAGTTAGTTTTAGTTTTGAGAGAGGCCCTACCTTTCACATCCGAGCCAAGATGATGCCCACCAAACAAAAGTCAGATTTATATCTTTTGCGTTTTGTGGATGCTGACGAAGCAGTGCGGAAATCTTTGTATGAAGAAATCCGCAAACGTGGCGGAGTGAGAGAGGTATTAACGTAAGATCCGTTATGTTATAAACTCTCCGGGAAGGCACCTTTTGAAGGTGTCTTTTCTTCTTTCGACAATAATATCAAATCCACTTTTGGAACTTCTTTTCCCGAAGTGAGTTTCACTCCCATCGCTTCCCAAGAGCCAGCTGTTAATGAAAACGATAAAAGATATTCTACGTTTGATTGTTCAGGTAATTGAATGAATGGAGTTCCACCGTGCATCACAAGGAATCGTTTGTTTGGATATTTCTTCGCAAAGGAAACAACTGTTCGAATTTCTGGTTCCGAAGTGGAATCAAATAAAAATGTAGTGTAGTTCTTTTGTTTGGCAAAACTAGGAAATGATTTTTGTGAAACTGTTAGGATTTTTTTCGTTTTTAAAAATTCTCTGAGTTTTATGCCTTTCACAAACGATACAGTTTGTTCGGGGAGGATGTTTTTTGTGGAAATTGTTTTCGGATACGCCCGAATGGAATCCTCATTGATTTCTTTTGCAAAGAATTGTGACTCACTTAGTTTTGAATATCGATCCTTCCTTTCTTTTTCCCATTCCGCTAAGAACTCTTTCTGTTTTTGGTTCTCCTCGTAGACCTTAGGAAGAATGGAATTTTGATCATAGATTCCAAGTTCTAGTTTTTTCTGAATTTGTTTTTGAACGGCCTTTTTTAGTACATCGTGTTCTTTTCCTTCTTTGTCAACGAAACGAAACTCACCTTTTTTATAAGCATCCATGAGTTGGGCTTTGAATTTTTTAGCCGTTTCCCCCCAGCTGGTAAGAAGAACAATGTTGGCGCCAGCAAGGATCGTGAGAACACCAGGTCGATCTTTTTCATAGTTTTTAGAGATGGCATGCATTTCCATTGCATCGGTGATAATGATTCCATCAAACTGTAAAGATTTTCGTAATACATCTGTTAGAATCGTTTTTGAGAGAGTTGCTGGAAAATTTGGATCAATTTTTGGGTATACGATGTGGGCCGACATCACTGCCTCTGCGCCACCCAAAATGGATTGTTTAAATGGAACAAGTTCCAATCGTTCCAATTCTTCCAAACTTTTATTGATGATGGGTAAACCCAAATGGCTATCGACGGTGGTGTCTCCATGCCCTGGAAAATGTTTGATGACTGGTAAGGAACCACCAGCTCTAGCTCCTTTTTCATAAGCAACCGCAACTTCCGAAACTCGATTGACATCGGATCCGAACGAACGAGTGTTAATGACTGGGTTTAATGGATTATTATTAATATCTAAAACAGGAGCGAATAAAAAATTCAAACCTAAACTTCTAAGTTCATAAGAGGTGACAAAACCTACAATCTCTCCCCATTCCTTTTTACCAGTTTGTCCTACAGCCATTGCCCCCGGGTAGTGCGTGATTCCATCTTGGACACGAAAAACACGACCTCCTTCTTGGTCTGTAGATATGAGGAATGGTTGGAGTCCATTGTCCTTCGCAGCTCGTTGTAAGTGTTCGGTAAGAGACAGGATCTCTTCTTTTTTGCCTAAGTTTTTTCCGAATAAAATGATGCCACCAGGTTTGGTTTGTTTGATTTCATCCAAAGCAATTTGGTCTACCGTTTTAGACGGAATTGCGATATGGATGGTTTGCCCGACAAGTTCTTCCTCGGACATGGCATTTGTGATCGACCATGCTTTTTCTTCTAACCATCGTTTTCTTTCGTTCGCAGTGAGTTCTGTGAGGTAAAAACCAAAACAATAAGAAGATCCAAAAAATCCAAACAATAGGAAAAGGGAAAAGGTTGTGCGTAAGAGAACTTGGTTCATAGAGAATGATTATAGGATTTAAGAAGCGCTTTTCTAAGACAACTACGAAAAATCTCTTACATCCCTTGGATTTTCCGAGTCTGAGTTTCTAGTGGACGATTTTTATAAAAATATAAAGCCCAATTCTCAATTTCAAAATATCTTTGTAGGATCTTCTGTATCCAAAGTACCAGACGACTGGTTTGTGCTCATTACCGATATTGTTGGATCCACAAAGGCAATCGAAGAGGGAAGGTATAAAGATGTCAATACAGCTGGTGGGTTAACCGCGATTGCTGTTGCTAATGTGTATGGGCACATGGACTTTCCATTTGTGTTTGGTGGTGATGGGGTTACGTTTTTATTGCCGATCAACTTGCTCTTTCCCATTCGGTCTGCGATTGCTGATACCATCTCTCAAGTTCGATTAGCATTTGATTTGGAAATGCGTGCAGGAATTGTTCCTGTCCAAGAATTGTATCGGGCTGGAACGGAGTTATTTTTAAGTAAGTTCAAAGCCTCCGATCATTACGTTCAATGTTCTCTCTTTGGAACCGCATTGCCCTTAGCGGAACAATGGATCAAAGAAGGAAAGGATGAATCTTATTTGGTGCGTGAAAATGAAAAAATCATTCCAGCTGATTTCACTGGATTTACTTGTCGTTGGAAAGATGTTCCAAGTGAACGCGGGGAGATTGTATCTTTGATCGTCAAACCAAACAATTCCGATTTAGAAGTTTGTAAAAAAACCATTACCCGAGTTCTTGGCTTCATACGTTCTGAATATGGGGAAGAAAAAGACTACCATCCTTTGAGTTTAAACCAAATTGAATTGGATAATGGAGATCATTTACGGAAAGAAGCTGTCGCAAGGACAGGAAAACATTCTGGAATTCGTTTTCGCTTAACCTTATTACAAATTTGGATTGAAAGGACTTTGATGGCTTTTGCAATGAAGTGGAATTTACCTATCAAATCAGGTCATTATTCACTCAACCGATTGAAAGAATACCAAGTGATGTCAGCTGACTTTCGAAAATACGATGGGACACTTAAGATGGTGATTGATGGTTCCACCAAACATCGGATGGCGCTAGAGACCTTCTTGCAAACGTTAGAAGGGGAAGGGTTATTACATTATGGGCTCTTTGTGTCGGATAGGTCACTTATGACCTGTGTTTTAAAAGTCGCATCTTCGGATGAAGTGCATTTTGTGGATGGAGCCGATGGCGGTTTTGCTATGGCCGCCAAGGTTTTAAAAGAAAAGTTAAAAGGAAAGTGAAGTGGGGGAAATCAAAAAAGAAACCGAAGGAATCGGTTATCGTTTGCAACTTTCTTAATGATTTTAGTGATACTTTCTCTTTATTCTTCCACACAAATCAACTTCTTTTGCAAATCACACCTTCTATCTGCAGAAGCAATTGAGCCTAAACCATTTCTAACCCAAATCTCTCCATAGAAAAATGTGGATGCATTTGTCGTACAGGTTTCATATGTAAACCCATGGCAATTGTGCCGATACCCTAACGTGCCATCATTACATGCGGTCATGTCAGGAGTCATAGTTTGTGTGGCTGGACTCAGCGTATCTGTCATTCCAGTCCAAAACTCATCAGATGCCGTGGTTGAAAAATCGTTTGTCATGGATGTTTGGTTGAACCTGGCCGAAGCATCAGTGATAAATAATCGAGTGTGTTCATCACTACACTGATTGTAAGAAGAACTCGTGCATCGGTAATAGTTTCTGCTTGGAAGTAGTACCCAATTGACTCCACCTGCAACACGAGCATTTGCAATGGATACATCACCAACACTATCACTGACGATGAGTGCTTTAAAGTTTCCAGATACTCCACTAGGTTTATTGTTATTACAGTTTGAATCGGCTGCCAATACTCCTGCTGCTGTCATTTCTCCTTTAAAGGTTAAGGCTGTGGCAAAAACTTTTTTAGCGCTTGGCTCATCATCTTCGTTGGTAATCGAATGATCGCCTGGGCTCGTCGCATTTTGATAATTGGTATCTGTGTTTGCGACCATTGCGAGTTGGATTTCAAACGGTTGGTTTCCGTCAGCAAACGAATCATCAAGACCAGTGACTGTGAAAGTTTGTTTCTTTAGCGAACTTGCACAACCTGAATCTGAAGCATTTCCTGGTTCAACCTGACTTCCAACAGGAAACGTAATTTGTGCAGAAGATAAGGTCCCACATTCCCCCGAAGCAGCAGTGCCCGCCGAATATGATTTACAGCTAATGTTGATAATCACTGGCTGTGTTGGGTTATTGCCCCCCAAACAAACGGAAATAGTTGCCGTATTCGTTGTTCCTTCTCTTGTGTTTCCTACATGAGATATATAAAATGATTTTTCATCATCAGTTGTAGCGGCATATACATCGATGGGATTATAAACCAATCCTCCTGTAGATTCAAAAGTGTTAACAGTCCAATTTTGTGTTAGGTCAACATCACTGTCATCGACGTGAGTTAATACAGCTTGATTTGAACCACCAGATTCCATAAAATTATAGTTAGATGTCGATACAGTTACGTTTGCCGGTACTGTTCCTTCGGTTGTGTCTGAGCTGGAAAGTCCAATTGTTACATCAGATGCTGGAGCAGATTGGGAAATGATCCATATGTTAGTCGAACCACCTTCTGTGGCAGATAATCTGTTTCCTGATGTTCCTAGAGGTGAACCAGAAAAATTACAAGGTTGGAGAAGGTGACTTCCGTCATTATCACAAGAACGAACAGTGAAAGTAGGTTCTGATACTGTTGAATTATAAGTGGTGTCCGTGGAAGAAGCGACAAATGAAACAGTGTAATCCACATTACCAGTGTTTGCTGAATCAGTTTTTCCTTCTACTTCGAATGTTTGATATGCGTTCCAATTGCTTGGAGTAAAGGTGAGAGTCGGTGTTAAAATGTTACATTTGTTTCCGCAATTAGAAGAAAAGGTAAGTGTCACATTGTTTGTGGGTCTTGTTCGCAATTTGATTTGGAAATTGGAATATTTTGAGCCAAATTGGTTATTTTCATCTGTTGCGAAGCGAGAGATTGCTCCTCCAGAAGAGCCCGTTGTTCCTGTTGTGAGATCAAATCTTTGGTAAGCGTAACCAGGAACACTTTGGTCTCTGTTATAAACGACGACGTTTCTTGGTTTGATCCCATTATATTCAGAATCAGTGCTACTTGTGTTTGCGACTTCAACTGTATATACTTTGATCCCATCAATTTCAAGATCATCGATTGAGGTGATAGTAACCTGTTGAGGAGTATTAAAATTCGCAGGTGTGAAGGTTAAGGTTTTTGGATTTGCCGTTCCTTCTCTATTACTCGCATTCGTCGCATCATACACTTCGTTAATCGGGATCGTTACATTGGCACTTGGTGCTGTACGTAATACCACTTGGAACGAGGCGTTGGTAGCAGTTGCAGAAGGACCTGGTTCTTCCATCACACGCGAAATGTTCGAAACTCGAACTCCAGATCCTTCATCATCATCTAGAGAGACTGTAATGTCACAGGCATCTTTTCCTGCATATGTTCCTGAAACTTCCTCGCCACTACCATTTTTTTGAACCATTGTACCAAGGCGAACCGTCATCGGTTCCACCTTTATGCTTCTATCGGCATCTTGAACCGCAGTGAATGTGAAACACTGTCTCTCTGAAACTCCATTTCCAGTGAATGTGAGTTTTGCCGGAATGGCAACATCAGGTGCAGGATAGGTTTTCAAAGTTGAAATTCTTGCTCCATACAGACTGTTAATCGATACAGGAATTTCAATGCTACCACTGAACGGAACATTGGGATAGATACATGTTTGAAAGGATCGATATCCCCAGGCAGTGCCACCATCTGTGTCAACGTCAGATAATCCATTTTCAGAACCAGTGCTGAATGTGGAGTTGACATCTCCATCTTCCGAAAGCGAGATCATTTGTGTTGAAATGGTAACATCAGAGGAACAACTCGTTGTTACATTTCCAAATGCTCGATCAAATCGTTCGCTAAGACCAAATAAAAACGTATCACCAGCAGACACTCTTCCAGAACATCCAAGGAAAAGAGATATTAAAACCTGCGCCAAAAAAAGGTGAATGAGTTTATTTTTGAAGTACATGCGAAATTTCCCAAGAAAAGATCTTTTTTCTATCAATCAACCAGATTAACTCATTTGATGGCAACGACATTCTGGTTTTTGCAGATAGAGTTTGAAACTTAAACTAATATATGTTATATTATTTTTTAACAATGTTTATTATCTGTGAACGAAGGAAATTAATTATTGCGGATGTTTACTAGGGATATACGGCAAGTTTGGATCCACAACTTAAGGGAGTTGTGATAAAATTAAGTTGTTTTACTAACACTTGATGGAAATTAATTTCAGAAAGTTTCTAATAAGAATAATCATTTGCTTTCTGAACTCGGTGTTAAAGATAAGGACAGTTTGTTTTATGTTTAGAATTTTTTTTGTTTTTTTTCTCATCCCTCTTTTTGGATTCTTTTGCCAATCAACAACCAAACCCGAGTGGCTTGAATCAGAATCATTCCAAAAATTTTGTGGTTGTGTTCCCATCGATGAATCGAAGCCAAGTGAACATCTAGGAAGTTTGCCTGTTGGTTCCTTGGATAAATTGGGAACTCCTAATTATTTAGAAAAATTATACAAAGGGCTTAGGAGTGACTTCGAGCATACTGGCACACCATTTGAAGAAGTGGGCGGTAGCCTTGTTGCGAAAGGAGTGGAATTAAAACGCATTGAAGACGATGAAAAGCGCCTAAGAGAACTACTCATCATCATTGATGGAGACGTTGCGTTTCCCTCAGGAAAATCCACACTCACTCCAAAAGCAAAAGAGCTCATCGCAAAAGTTGGAGATGCGATGGAAGCGTATCCTGAAACCAATTGTCGAATTGGTGGGCATACAGATAGCGTAGGTGCCTTTGCAATGAACCTCAAACTTAGTAAAGAAAGATCTCAATCTGTGAAAAAAGAATTAAAACTCGTTCATAAGATTGCGGAAGAGCGTTTTAAGGAAGTCGATGGTTATGCGGATTTGCACAAGATCGTCGATACTATGTTAGCAGAAAAGAAAAATCGTCGTACCGAAATTTATGTAGGGACGGTTCGCATTGTTTACTAACGCATTACAGTCGATTCTTGGAAAGTTGATATTGAATTCGACTCGATATCTTGTCTTGTTTTGTTTCATGAGTATGACAGGGCTTATGGCAGAAGAATCGAATCAACAGGTAACAAATAAGGAAACAAAGAAAGAATCCGGTCCGAACTCGGAAAAAACAAATCTAGTGACAGATGTCAAAAAAGAAACTCCACTCGTCACCGAAACACCTAATACAAGTCCACTTGTAAGTTTAGAAGATCGGGAAGATAACAAGACTTCAATGGAGATTTTCAACAAAGTTTATGAACATCGATTCATGATTCGTGGTGGTTGGGGGATTGGAAAATTATCACCCGCGATCCTGAATGAAACTGGCCCTTCCTGGTTTCAAAATTCCGTCTTTCGGCAAATCACGGAACCTGGTGCTCCACTCGCTATTCCTTATAAGGGCGTCAAAGATTTGGATATCAATTCTCAATTTTTTGATCTCCGTTATGGTTATAAAAACAAATACGAAGTGCAGTATGCCGAAGAAACCTCGTTAGGTGTGTATAGCCGAAGCCAGCCTGCTTCCAATAATTTTATCTCTCCCAGAACTGATTCATATTGGGCCAGTAGTTTTGAAGGGAATCGGCTTTTACGATTTGAAGGAGTCAGTCAGCATTTCCGATTTTCATATACACATCCCATCACAAAACTATTTATGATGGGACCTTCGCTCAACTTTCATCGTTATACGGAAAGAAATAATATCTCTTATGGTTCTTTCTCGACGAGTCGTCCAGAAGCAACTGTTCCAAACAAAGTGACGTGGTCGATTGGTGGTGATGCCAATGCAGAATATTCCATGAAAGGAATTCTGCCTGGAATTTATGCAAAATTCAAACTCAGAGATTGGTGGGAAATTCGTGGACGACTCGAACTATTGGATCGGAAAGGAAATTTTTCTGTTTTAGGGAGCCAAATCATTCAAGAGGTTTTCAATGATGGATCCTCCAATTTGACTGCCGTTCTTCCTGCGTATGGGGGAAAAGTGAGGGACAAAGGAACCATCTTTAATCTTGAGACGTCTTTCCAATACTGTCGTTTTTCCCTGGACATTGGTATGATCCGACAAGATGTAAAAAGAACATATGATAGTTACTTGGGCGATACGATAGGGTCTGTGCCAAGAAATGATTATTCAGCAAGGAGTGTTTTTGTTGGAGTTTCAGAAATGTCAAATTCAATCAAACACACTGTGACCGAATTTTATATCATGCCTGGTGTCTCATTCTTTTATGATGAAGACAAAATCTATTAAATTGAGTTTTTACTAATACGATCTCACTTTCACAATCAGAAAACCGATGTAGGTGATCTTTCTTAAAAATGTTTGCTTTTTCCAAACTGTAACTCAATCTAAGAAGGGATGCCTTATCTAATTTCCCTATTTGCTTTATTCTTTCTCCTCACTTGTGGGAATCCTTCCGATTCTGATTCGAATCAAAAAACGGAAGACCCAAATGCTCTTCCATCCAAACGAATAGTCTATTTTGGTGATTCCTTGACGGCGGGTTATGGCCTTCTGAATTTTGAAGATGCATGGCCACACATTCTCACAAACCGGATCAATGCAGAGGGTTATGCATATCAAATGACTAATGCAGGTGTCTCGGGTGATACAACGAGTGGGGGACTCGGTCGTTTGGAATGGGTGCTTGCTGAAAAGCCCTCAATATTCGTACTCGAGTTAGGCGCCAATGACATGTTACGAGGGATCAATCCTTCTGTTACAAAAGAGAACCTTCGTTCCATGATTCGCCAAGTAAAGTCCCAATATCCTGGCACAAAGATCTTGTTAGTCGGAATGATTGCGACTCCCAATATGGGAAAAAAATATGCAAATGCATTTAATACGATTTATCCTGAACTCGCAAAAGAAGAATCGGTTCCTCTTGTTCCCTTTATATTAGAGAAAGTCGCAACGATTCGTAAACTCAACCAAAAAGATGGAATCCATCCCACGGAAGCCGGACACAAATTAGTAGCGGACACTGTGTACCCTTACTTAAAACCACTTCTTGAAAAATAGGAACCAATTGATGTCATTACCTTTTCCCATTCCACCGTTTGCCTTGGAGTGTAAATTGTTCGCCAAAGATGCCTTTGGTGCGTCCTTTACACATCCTTTTGTTCTAGCACTTGCCGAAGGAACTCTTGATCCAAAGGTTTTCCGATTCTACCAAATCCAAGATGCAAAGTACTTAGAAGCTTTTTCCGATGCCTGTGCGATTCTTTCCACAAAGGTAATTGATCCCGATGACAAACTTTGGCTGATTGATGCAGCAAGGATGGCTCTTGTTGTGGAAAGCCAGCTCCATCTTGGATATGGAAAAACGTTAGGTTATGATGCGTCCACAATTGCCCAAACAGAGCCCACTCCCAATAATTTGGCTTACCAAAACCATATGATCACAACTGCCATGAAGGGAACTATTCTCGAGGGATTTTGTGCCATTGCTCCTTGCCCTTGGTTGTATGTCGAACTTGGCCAACACCTGGTGCAAAAAAAAGGCACCATCCCAAAAGACCATCCATATGCTTCGTGGCTTACCATGTATTCTGATCCTGGTTTCAATGACTATATGGCCAATTTGCTGTCAAGGTTACAGAAGTATGCGGATCTTACAGACCTAGACGCTAAAAACCGCGCGAAACTAACCTTTCGACAAAGTTGTGATTATGAATGGATGTTTTGGGAACAGGCTTGGACATCTCAAGTTTGGCCACATCGGTAAAGTTCTGTTAGTTGGCAGAAAAACCGGAATGAAATATATTCGGTTCTGAACGGGGACGTATGCTCCAGATGGAGCGTTTCTCTTTCTTCTTTTTCGACTTTTTTCCTTGCCGATTTGATTAGGTTCCAAATGATGGTTTCACAAACCTTCTGCGGGAATAGCTCAGCGGTAGAGCATCTCCTTGCCAAGGAGAGGGTCGCGGGTTCAAGTCCCGTTTCCCGCTAATGAAGGTCTTCTTCTTTTTCTTTCCACTACACTCTCTTTTTTTACACTGGATATAATACGATGGAATTTACGGCTAAAAAAAATAACAACGCAACTTGTGACCTCAGCATTCAATTTAGCGCTGAAGAAGTCCGCACCGCCTATGCAAAAGCTTACCAAAATGCAGCTGAAAAAGTAAAAATCCCTGGGTTTCGACCAGGAAAAGCTCCCCTCAATATGGTGGAAAAAGTCCTCGGTGACTCCGTGATGGACGATGCCGCAAACATCATGTTAAACCAAGCAATGGCAGACCTTTTTGATAAATTGGAACACAAACCAATTCGTCTGCCACAATTCCAAATGGAAACGTTTGATAAAAATACAGGTGCAAAGGCAAAGGCCACATACGATACAAAACCGGAAGTCACCTTACCAAAGTTAAAGAAAATCAAAATCCAACCAAAAGAAATTAAAATTTCGGATGCTGACATTCAAAAAGAATTGGAAGGAATTCAAAAAAACATGGCTCGTAATTCTTTGAAAGAAGAAAGCGAGCCGGTTGAGGCTTCTGACTTACTCGAAATTAATTATAAGTTCAAAGAAACGGGAAAGGAATACCCAGAGAATACACAAACAGGAAAATTCCAAATGGGAGCTCCCCAGAACCCACCGGGTTTTGAGACCAATCTCCTTGGAATGAAACTAAATGAAACAAAAGAGTTCACGTTCACCTACCCAGATGTGTATCCTGCTTCTCCTGAGTCTGCTGGAAAATCCATCATTTACACAGTAACGGTAACAGCGATTTACAAAGTAACTTACCCTGAAATCAATGATGACTTTGCTTCCGAAGTAGATGGTTCTGCCAACTTACAAGAGTTAAAAGATAAAACCAAAAAACAACTCATTGAAATTTTTGGGAATGCACTCACCAAACGTGCCACAGATGATGCTTACAATGAAATCATCAAAGAATCCAAATTCATCATCCCAGAATCCCTCATTTATGAAGAAACAGAAACTGTTTTCAAAAACTTTATGCGTGAATTTGGCCTTCCTGTGACCTCTCTTGCTGACTATGCAAAACGCCTTGGCAAAGAAGAAAAAGAAGTAAGGGAATCTTTCTCCAAAGCCGCTGAAAAACGGATCCAAACTTACATTTTGAAGCAAAAAATCGCTGATGACTACAAAATCGTGATTTCTGACGAGGAAGTAGAGGCTGGTTACGAAAAAGAAGCCTCAGCTCAAGGAATTCCTGCCGAAACTCTCAAAAAAGAAGTCCAAAAACAGAAGGCGGAAACCTACTACCGTGACAAATTCCTGTTTGATAAAATTGACGAGTTTGTATACGCTGAGGTAGAGAAAAAATCGCCAAAAGCAATTTCAACGGAAGAAGCTGAGAAAATTCTTAGCGGGAAAGAAGAGTAAACTATGTCCACACTGATGCCTTATGTCATTGAACAAACAAGCCGTGGCGAACGCCAATACGACATTTTTTCACGGTTATTAAAAGATCGGATCATTTTCTTAGGTTCTGCCATCGACGAAACCTATGCGAATGTGATCTCTGCTCAACTTTTGTTTTTAGAAGCGGAAAACCCGGATAGAGACATTTATCTCTACATCAATAGCCCTGGTGGGTATGTGAGTTCTGGACTTGCGATTTATGACACAATGCAACTCATCAAACCAGAAGTGAGAACCCTTTGCATTGGCCAGGCATCTTCGATGGCAGCACTTTTACTAGCGGGTGGTGCCAAAGGGAAACGTTCTGCCCTTCCGAATTCACGTATTATGTTACACCAACCATATGGCGGAGCAGGTGGACAAGCGTCTGATATTGAAATCTCTGCGAAAGAAATCATCAAGATCAAGGACAAACTCATCGATCTTTATGGTAAACACACTGGCAAAGCGTCTGACCAAATCCGAAAAGATACAGAACGTAATTTCTTTATGAGTGCTGATGAAGCAAAAGAATACGGCATCATCGACAACGTGATCCAAGAACGCAAACAGATGCCACAAGCCTAAGGGGGCAAATCTCCATGACCAAACGTGCAAGCCAATCGGGTAATTCCAGAGAAAAATTACATTGTTCTTTCTGCGGGAAGGCCCAAGATGAAGTAAGACGGCTTGTCGCAGGTCCTGGTGTTTATATTTGCGATGAATGTATTTCCTTATGTAACGAAATCATCGCCGAAGAACCACAAAGCGGTGAAAAAACCGCAATTGTGGGTGACATCCCA
This sequence comes from Leptospira sp. WS60.C2, assembly GCF_040833955.1. Taxonomy (NCBI): domain Bacteria; kingdom Pseudomonadati; phylum Spirochaetota; class Leptospiria; order Leptospirales; family Leptospiraceae; genus Leptospira; species Leptospira milleri. Next base: position 945,571 of record NZ_CP162133.1, read on the forward strand.
AAACCAACCGAAATCAAAAAAATCTTAGACCAGTATGTGATTGGGCAAGAACAGGCCAAAAAAGCTTTGTCTGTTGCCGTTTACAATCACTACAAACGAATCTTTCATAACGAACGTAAGGCGGGAGATGTGGAATTGGAAAAATCCAATATCATGCTCATCGGTCCTACCGGTTCTGGAAAGACCTTACTCGCACAAACCTTAGCTCGCATCCTAAAAGTACCATTTGCCATTGTGGATGCAACCGCTCTTACGGAAGCGGGATATGTGGGGGAAGATGTCGAAAACATCATCCTCAAACTCATCCAAAATGCAGACAATGATGTGAAACGTGCTGAGATGGGAATCATCTACATTGACGAAATTGATAAAATTTCACGTAAGTCTGACTCTGCTTCCATCACCCGTGACGTGAGTGGAGAAGGGGTCCAACAAGCTCTCCTTAAAATCATTGAAGGAACGGTTGCTAATGTTCCACCGCAAGGCGGAAGAAAACACCCTCACCAGGAATATATCCCAGTCGAAACCAAAAACATCCTCTTTATTTGCGGGGGAGCCTTTGTAGGTCTCACTGACATCATCAAACAACGAGTAGGTGTGAAATCCATAGGTTTTCATTCCAACGAAGTGGTAAACGACAAAGGAAGGAAAATCGAAGAAGGGGAATCGGTAGTACACCATGTAATCCCTGATGATTTGATGAAATTCGGTCTCATCCCAGAGTTCATAGGACGACTTCCAATCATTGCAACTCTCGATGAGTTGACGATCGATAGTTTGAAATCTATTTTTACAGAACCAAAAAACTCTCTTCTCAAACAATACCAAAAGATGTTTGATATTGAGAACGTAAAACTTAAGTTCACGGAATCTGCGATTGAAGCCATTGCTCAAACAGCGATCAAACGGGAAAGTGGGGCGAGGGGACTTCGTGCCATCGTGGAAGAAATTATGATGGAACTCATGTTTCAAATTCCTTCCCGTAAGGATGTTTTGGAAGTGGTTGTGACTGACGAAACCGTTCTCAAAAAAGAAGCACCAATCACAATTTTAAAAGGTGATATCGAAAAAATCGCATAAGGATCGTTCGTTAAAAAGACGGACTCGAGGCTTAATCATTCTTCTGTTTATAACGACTGGCACGTGGTTTTTCCATTGCCAATCGGCCAAATCAAAAGACTGAATCGAAACACAAACTGATTCGTCTCACGAGTTTCATTCGCTTGAATCGATCAAAAGCAAAGAATCGGTCTGGATCCACAAAAGTTTTGGTAGTTTTCATGGGAAAACCTATCCTTCCGATGGGCTTGTGTAACTGACAAACAAAGCTGTCATAGTCATTCCCACCCTTGTACAGGAAGACCGCATGTATTACGTCATACGATCCGGTTACTTGTTTCGCCGAACCACAAGGATGGAAAGTTTTTCCATAGGATTGGTGAGGTTTCTTTCCCGACCCAAAATGCTCATCTTTTTGGCAATGGCGAGTAACATCTGTCGTGAGGAACTTGGTTTTAAATCCAAAAGATAGTCCACAAATTCTTCCATGATTTCAAAGGATGTGAGTCCAAATTGTGAGAGAGCCCTATCACTTGCCCATACCAAATAATCTCCAACCTCAATTCCATCTGCCATCGAAATGGGATGTTTGTGGTTCGGATACCAATGGTCATCTCCACTTCCTTCGATCACTTGGATGCCGTGGTCAGAAAATTGAAAGATAGGCATGTCCATATAATGTAAAAACGACATTTTATCGTCCTTGTTTTGGATCACAAAGGAAGATAGTTTTAATTTTAAAAACGCAAATTGGTGGAGAGCAAATTTTAGTTTTTCGAGAAGTTCCTCTGTAGAGAAAAGTCCATCCCCAAAGGAAGAAACAATCCCGTGGATGAATACTTTTTCAGAAGACTCTAAAATTCCAGGCTCCATATGACCAGCAATGATTCCAAAAAGCCCGTCTTTTGCTTTGACAATTCGAATGTAGTCAGCGCCCGCATAACGCATGACAGATGGAAAAACGGCGACATCAAAACCTGTGATATTCGGAATTTTGATATCGGGAATTTGTTTGTTTACCGAGGATGCTTGGTTGGTTTTCCAATCAAATTTGTTTTCGAACTGTTCTTCACCAAGTCCTTCTTCTCCTTGTAAAAGGGTAAACATCACTGATTTATAAATTTTATATTCATCGGAATTTCGACTGAGGTTACGAATATCTCTTGGGATTTCATTTTCGCTATCTTGTATATGAAAAATAATGTGAAGGATATATTGGTATAAAAATCCAAGAAAATAATATACAATAAAGCTAATGCACAATGCCAAAAGAAATGAACTATAAATCCCTACCAGATTGAAGTTTAGCGTATTTTCGCCTTTTGGATTTTGCCAATGAGTAAAGGTGAATTCGGCAAATAAAAAATGAATTAAAAAGAATAAAAAACTAATGATCCCAAGAAGGACCGGCAGTTTGACTCGGTAACTCATTTTGAATCTGTGGCTTCCAATAATCTCATTAAAATGGCTGATAAGAAGAATAAAAAGCTGAGGGGCAATAATAACATGAGCATGGAAAATACATCGGGACCTGGGGACAACACGGCAGACACAACTGCGATGATGAGAACTGCTTCCCTCCATCTAGAAATCAGAAACCTGGAAGATAGAATGCCAATGCGACCGAGTAAAATAAGAACGATTGGTAATTGAAATGAGGCTCCAAAGACTAAGTGCAAATTAAAAAACAAATCATAATATTCATCGATGGGTAAATATGGATCTACACCATCTGGTCTTAAAACTACTAGAAAGACCCTCAGGAAATTTTCAAAGACCGTAAACCAACACAGAGCAAGGCCCGACCAAAAGAGTAGGGTAGAAAATAAGATAATGAATTTTCCCCATTTTTCGGTCCGTGGATCTACAGCAGGTGCAATGAAACCCCAAAGGATGTAGAGTAAAAAGGGAAGAGATACGAGAACCGAAAGGATAAAGGACGTTTTCAAATAGATGAGAAACGGAGCCATGAGTTGGATTTGAAAAAAATGAGCATCCGGTCCTAGAACCGACTTGTAGGGTTGGATGAGAAAACTGTGGATCTCACTGCCAAAATACAAGGTCCCAACCATAAAGACAGAAACAACTAGGATCGAATAGATCAGTCTTTGCCGGAGTTCTTCTAAATGGTCCCCCAGGGACATATATTTTTCCCTGGTTTCGGAATCTTCCGGCAGTGGCAATGCGGTTCTTTTTTTTTCAGCCAATGGGATGGATTAAGCTTTTTTCTTTTTTGTGGATTTGGAATTGGACGGAGATGCCTGTTTTGGTTCTTCCACAGGAAAGCTAGTTTGGGTTGGTTCTTCCTCTTGTCCAGTAAGGGACTTTCTAAATTCTTTGATTCCGGAACCTAAGTCTTTCGCAAGGCTTGGCAATCGTTTTCCACCAAAAAAAAGTAAGGCTAAAAAAACGATGAGTGCAATCTCCCATGGTCCTAAATTAAAAAAAGCAATAGGTGCTTGAAAAGAAAACGGATTGGATGGCATATTTCCCTCTTAAGGCAAGAGTTATGCAAACGAATCTGGAAGCAAGCGGAATGATAGAATTCTTTAAGGTCTTGCCAAACCTATTTTCCGGGGGAGTGTATCTCTCCGATCCCAAATCCGGCCAAATTTTATTTTCGAATGAGTTTTTTAAGGACAACCTGGGGTGTAAAAAACCAGGGAAAGAATGTTTGGAATCCGATTTACTCGCATGGGTTTCCAAAGAAGATAAAGAGGCATTTCAAGAACAAATTTTATCTCCGAACAAACGAGGTGAACGGGAAACAATCGTTGGTGATTTTCGTTTTCAAATGCCAAATGAAACACTTGTTCGGTGGTTTCAGTTTGAAAAGAGAAAAGTGAACATTCCTGGAATGGATTCAGTTCTGGATCTTGTTTTTGTGAGAGATGTCACAAATGAAAAAACAAACGAAATCAATATTGTAGAACAAATTCAATTTTTCCTAGGGCTTTTTGAAAATGCATCCGTTGGAATGGCCTTACAAGACTGGGAAGGAGGATATTTTCGAATCAATCCTAGGTTTACGGAAATCACTGGGTATAGTTTTCAAAACCTAACAGATCTTAATATCAAAAGGATCAAAGGGGAGCCCATTTCAGAAGCAGAGATGGAATACTTTAGTTTTTTCAAAGAAGGAGCTGAGGAATCGAGGCTCACTCGTAAAGATGGCCGACGAATCAATGTATATCGAAGAATTAGTGCATTTCGTAACTCGCAAGGGAAACCAGATTTTTATTATGTATTCTTAGATGATGTAACCGAAAAAAAACAACTCGAATCGTATCAGTTACACTCTCAGAAAATGGAAACCATTGGAAGCCTTGCGACAAATATTGCTCATGACTTGAATAATTACCTGCAACCAATCCATGTGTTTTCACAACTTGGAAAAGAACAGATTTCGACAGGGAATTTTAATCAAAATCAGATTTTAGATTATTTAGAGAAAATTCGTTTGGGTGCAGATAATGCACGTTCGATGATTCATCGAATTATCAACTATTCCAAAACAAAGAACGAACACTCTGTGAGTAAAATTGATATTTCTTCCGTAGTAGAATCTACAATCCCACTCCTCGTTGCAGGGCTTCCGAAGAATGTTGAGGCACAATTTGATTTTTATAAATCACCACTCATCACTAAAGTAGATGCAGTTCAATTTTCAAAAATTTTATGTGAGCTCACATCAGGTGGAATTTTAGTTTGGGATGATCGCAAACGTGGCCTTGTACAAATCCAAACCAAACCTTCCGATGAAGTGAGACTTCTTGTTTCCTTAGAATTCACTGGTTTGTCCTTACCGAGTTTGTCAGAGCTCACTACCTTGGATCTGGTGAATTTTCGAGATGAAGACTTTCAATGGACAGGAATTCATTTGATCAACCGCTATGTGAAAAACTGGGCAGGTGAGTTTTATTTAGACAAACCTGACCCGATGACTCTTAAAATTTATCTGTATCTTCCCCTTGAAGAACCAACTCCCATTGAAAATGTGTATCGCATCCCAGAACCACAGAAACCAAAAGATATATGGTCGGAAATATCCAAAAAGAAGATTTGGATTGTGGAGGATGATGAAGCTGCAAGAGAAGCCATCTCTTTTGTATTATCTCAAAAACAAATCAAACCCAAACTATTTGATACTTCGTTATCTGCGATTCAGATGTTGTCAGAAGAAACTCCTGATTTTGTTTTATCAGACTATCGTTTGAAAGAAATGAGTGGCCTTGTACTCATTCGAAAGATTAAACAAATGAAACCGAATATGCCTGCCGTTTTGTATACAGGGAATATGGATGGACTTGATGCTGACGATCTTTCAAAAGAAGGGATATTAGTTCGTTCAAAACCAATATCCGTTGATGAATTGTATGAATCGATTTTGTTATCGTTTGGATTTCTTTGATTTACGAGCTTCTTCAGCACCTGTTGTGTCCTTAATGAATTGGATCATTTCTTTTTCGATCAAAGGTTTATCTGTCTTTACATATTTGGAGAGAAGAACATGAGCACCATCCTCAACTTTTAACAAACGATTTTTTGGATTAGCGTTTGGTCCGTTTTGGATTTTGTCATAAACATCTAACATTGCTTTGACGGAAGCGACAAAGTCATGTTCACGTTCCGATTTGTAATAATACATGAGAAGAGTGGGAGCACTTACCTTAGGATATGGATTTTCTTTATCCATAAAACGTTTGAGGTCTAGAATGTTTTGGATCGCTCCATAATATTGGTCTAGATACCAATACTTTGCTGACTCATCTTTGGGATCTGTTTTAGAAGTTCTAATTTCCCCTTTGATGGCATCGATAAATGATTTTCCCCAATAAAAACGAAAGATATGAGCTGTTGGATCATCAAAATCATAAAAGGGTGAAGCAAGGATTAAACTATCAACTAATTCAGGGTGTTTTGCTGCAAGATAGGTTGCAATGTTGCCACCCATACTTGTCCCAATCACAACTGTTTTTTGGCCTAGTTCTTTTGCGTAAATAAGACTGTCTTCTGCATCTTGTAAATACTTTTGAAATGGAGTGTTTAGATGATCTTCGATATTAGTTCCATGACCTGGAAGGCGAACATAGTAAGTGTTGGCACCAAAGTATTCGCTTAGTTTGTTTGTGACTTCTTCCCCTTCACCACGGCTGGCACCAAAACCATGTAAGTATAAAATGGCAATGGGAGTTGGTTCCTCAGAGACACGAACCAAAAGTTCTTCATTATTAGGTTTGGTATTTTCCTTTTTGCTGATCTCTAATTCGTTTTGGTAGAAGGTTTCGAAATTTTCGAATTTATGAGTGGAATCATAATTGTATTCACCAGTGGACCAGTTGTAAGTGGATAGGAGAAAGGAAGATAGAATGAGAGTGATTGCGGTCACCCATTTGATTATTAATCTCATCGAGGTTCTCTTGTTACGAAAGGTAAATATAACAAATTCAGGAATTCTGTTTCTAATTCAAGTCAATTTGTTTGTTTTCTGTCACAAATCGAATGCAAACCACACTTTATGGACGATTCCTGTTCCAGATGTAGCTAAAACGACAGCAGTATATGGGGAGATTCAAAATCCAGAAGATGCAGAGATTTCTATCCTTTCCATCATTAGTAACCAATACAAACGAGTAGAGTTTCATTCCATGACAACAGACAAAGAAGGAATCATGCGGATGCGAAAACTGGAGTTTCCCATTCTCATGAAAGCCAAAGAAATCATTCATTTGGATCGAAATGGGATCCATCTTATGTTGTATGAAAAACAAATGGGTGAGGAAAACTTATACTTGGAGATACAGTTTTCTAATGGGGTGACAAAAAAAATGTTGGTGGAGACAAAATCGTTATGAAAACGGAATCAAAAATTTGGAAAGGAATCTTTGTTTTGTTTCTGGTGAGTTTATTTCATTGTGGCTCTGCCATTGAACTCACAGAACTACCGATAGGTGGAAATATCGAAGTAAGTGATAAAACAGGGAAGTTGGTAAATCTAAAATCATTCCCAGAGCCTGTTCTTCTTGTCTTTTTTGGTTACACCTATTGTCCTGATTTTTGTCCCAACACTCTTGCCAAAATTAAAGCAGCGACTGAAAATTTTAGTGAACAAGAAAGGCAAAATTTTAGAGTGATTTTTGTCTCCATTGATCCAGAAAGGGATTCCACAGAAACGGCAACCAAATACGTTCAATTTTATATACCGAATGCATCTGGTTATAGTTTTGATCCATCCACAACAAATCAAATCGTGAAACAATACGCAGCCTATGTAGAAAAAACAAAGGATGGTTTATCCTTTGATCATTCTACCTATATATATGTATTAGATTCCCAAAGGAAGACTCGAAAACTCATCAAGTCAACCGATGGGAAAGAAGTGATTTTCAAAACGATTTTGGCGTTAAGCGGCAATTCCGTTCAATCGAAGTAATGCATCAATCTCTGGATCTTTCCCGTAAAACTCACGGAAGAGATTCATGGCATTCGATGAACCCCCTTTTTCTAAAACAGTTTTTCTAAAATGAGACGCGTGGTCTAAATCAAATACTCCTTTGTCTATGAAGGAGTAAAATGCATTTGCAGAGAGAAGTTCTGCCCATTTATAGGAATAATATCCTGCCGCATAACCACCTGCAAAAATGTGCGTGAAGGAATTTTGGAATTTGTTATACGCAGGTGGAATAACAATCGCAATTTCCTTTCTCACTTGGTCTAAAATTTCCTGAACTCTTGTTTCTGTCGGCCTTTCTTTGTGGACCAACATATCAAATTTAGCAAATTCTAATTGGCGAATGACTCCCATCGCAGACATAAAGTTTTTTGCTTTGACCATCGTATCAATGTACGAACTTGGAATTGGTTCTTTTGTTTGGTAATGTTTTGCAAAAAGTTCTAAAACCTTTGGTTCATACACAAAGTTTTCCAAAAATTGCGATGGAAACTCCACAGCATCCCACTCTACACCATTCACACCACTCACAAACGGTTCTTTGACTTTGGAAAGTAAATGGTGGAGGGCATGGCCAAGTTCATGGAAGAGGGTGACTACATCGCTTGGGCGAAGGAGACTTGGTTGTGTTTCAGTTGCTTTGGGGAAACTAGCGACGACAAAGGCAATCGGAAGAACTCGTTTCCCATTTTCATCTTCAAAATGGGGTTTCCAATTGTGCATCCAAGCACCGCCCTTCTTTTCACTCCGAACTTCTAAATCCAAATACAATCTGGATTGAGTTTCTCCTTCGACGAGGAGATCATAACAGAGGACAGACGGTTCCCAAACTGGAGTATTCGCTTGTTTGAAGGTGACACCTAATAGTTTTTCCAAAAATTGAAACGTCCCTTTGATGACCGTTTCTTTTTCTAGGTAAGGTCTATAGATTTCTTCATCGTAGGAGAAAGAATCTTTTTTGAATTTTTCGGAGTAGTAAGTGAGATCCCAAGGTTCAAGGGAATCTCTTCCCAGTTTTTTGGCAAAGGATTTGATTTCAGAATATTCCTTTTCTGCGATTGGTTTTGCTTTGAGTGCGAGATGATCGAGAAATGAAATTACCTCTTCTGGAGTGTTTGCTACTTTCGTTGCTAAACTCAAGTGTGCATAGGTCTCAAACCCTAATAATTTTGCTTCTTTGTCTCTAAGGTTTAAAATCTCTTCGATGAGCTTTCCATTTTCTGGTGCTCTTGTGCAGTAGGCATCATACAATTTTTTTCGAATCTCCCTGTTTTCACCATAGGTCATATAAGCAATGTAAGATGGGAAATGGAGAGTGAATTTGTAAGTCCCGTCTGGTTGTTTGGCAGAATTTTTGTCGCTTTCCGGAATGCCTTTCACATCATCTTCATTTAAATGAAGAGCAAAGGCATTCGTTGCATTTAAAACATTTTGTGAGAATTGGTTTGTCAGATCCGATAATTTGACACGAATGTTTTTTAGTTCTTCTTTTGTTGTTTTGTCGAGTCCGACACCAGACAATCGGAAATCACGTATTTCATTCTCTAACACTTTTGTTTTTTCAGCGTTCAGTGTTGGTTCTGCTTTTTGGATTTTTAAAAGGGCAGAGAAGATTTCCTCGTTTTGGCCGAGATCTGTGTAATACTCGCTTAATTTGGGCAACAAACGACTGTATATGGTTTGGCTTTCTTCATTATTTTTGACTGAGTTTAAATGGGAAACTTCTGTGACTAAATCGCCAAGTTCTGTTTGCACTCGTTGATAAGGTTTTAAAAAATTTTGATAGGAGATAGAATCGTTTTGTAGTAGGGCTTCGATGAACCTTTTGTTGGACTCCATTTTGTTCAAAATGGTCTTTTCTTTTTCTAAAAGATTGTCTGAATGAAATTCGGGAAACATCTGTACCTCTTGTAAATTAGACTCGATTTCGAATGCTTATAAGTCATTTTGGAGTTAAGGGGAAAGTATGCCACTGGAAAAAAGGAAAATTGTTTTCTTCGATGGAGTGTGCCATCTCTGCATGGGTTCTGTTCAATTTTTGCTCAAACAAAACAAGAAGGAGTCTCTTTTTTTCTCTGCCATCGGTTCGGAAACCTTCCAAACCAACCTACTAGCTCAAAAAAAACAAGGACTTCCTGACAGCATTGTCTACTGGAACGATGGGAACGTGTATGTAGAATCGGATGCCATACTTTCCATAGCCAAGGAATTGCGATTCCCTTGGAATTTGGCAGTGGTATTTTGGATTGTCCCAAGAGTGATTCGAAACTGGGTGTATCGATGGATTGCCAGGCACCGCTACGAGTGGTTTGGAAAAGCGGAAAGTTGTATGGTGCCATCCCCAGAAGTGAAACGTCGATTTTTAGACTAAGGTTCTATTTTTATCAATCTAAGTTCCAAGGTTTTGGAGCGATCATAAAGATAAATCGATACGGGATCGGTGAGAGGTTTACCATTGACTCCCATGGCTTTTAACATAAGCCAGTCAGACTCACTGAGTAAAATGGTTCCCTTAGTTTCTCTGAAACTCTCGAAACTCACTTCTTGTATGGGGTGAGAGAGGTAAAAAGCAAAACTGGGAATGCCTAAACCGCCAAACGAATATAAGGTTTCTTTTGTTTCTAAGATTGTATTTATTTTTTTTGCTAAATTTTTTGTTTCCGTTCTCATCGCTGAAAACTTTGGTAATACAACCAATCCAATGACTACAAACATTAGAATTGCAACGGTTAGATACAATCTGTACAAATAGATTTGATTGTGTTTTTTGGATAATTGTTCTGCGAGTAAAATGGAAAGAATGGGGTAAGCAGACAAAGGATAGGAAGGAAGTTTACTTGATAAAAATTCATAAAAGATCCAAGAGAAAACAAGGCCAATCATCAAATAGGATCTCGGGGAAAGTGGTAACAAAATACCATTTCGAAAGGATGAAAAAATAGAGGATTTGATTTCCTTGGCATTGAGGTGAGAGACAATTCGCCAAAATACTTCCTTTAAAAAGGAAAGATAAACACGTGTCCATGGAAACAATGTTATCACAAATAACAAAAGATAGGTGCCAGGAGGTCCTGATTGGCCAAAGACTGGATTTGTGGCCCTACGCAAAATGTACCAATCCACCATCCATCGTATCAGAACTCCATTGTCTCTTTGCCAAGACAAGTAGCCCCAAATCACAATGGGGGAAAGAGCCAGAGGCAAACCAAACCAAGGATGGAGTTTCCAAATTTTAGGTCGAATTTTTTGAAAGAAGAGTAAGAGAAAACATGTTCCTCCAAGGAAGATGAGAATCGGTGGGCCTTTAACAAGAACTCCCAAACTCACTGAAAACCAGAATAAGAGTGCATAGACGATTTTTTCAGTTCGTAAAAAATGATGGAGGGAAACAAACCCAATCATTCCAAAAAACACAAGAAGGGAATCTACCAAGGCAATTTTTCCATTTAACGGAAAGTATAGGGAAAAACTCAAGATGCTAAAAGCATATAAGGCTGTCCTAGTATTAAACATAGCGGATGCTAGGTGGTAGGTCAATATCGTTGTTCCGAGAATGCAGAGGGCTGGAAAGAGCCGAAGCACAAATTCACTGATACCGAAGGTTTGGAAGAAGAAGGAAGTGATCCAAAAATGAAGGGGAGGTTTTTTATGGGGTGCGGAATAAGGAAATTCCATTTGTAAGAAGTCCCCTGATTCCGTCATGGTCCTTGCAAACCCAGCGTAGGCGGCTTCGTCTTGGTCAATCAGGGGAGAGGCATTCTCCCAAAAGACATAGAACACGAGAAGTGCGAGCAGGAGAAAAAAAGTACGTTTTGGAGTGAAAAATAGCACAATCCTAGAAGGAAAACCCACGAAGGCTTGTCAAAGCCAAATTCTCTCTTGGGTCATTGTCTTCATTTTGTAACAAAACTGGAATCAAAATGGAAAATAGGTTAGGTAAACTTTTCGTATGTTATTGCACATTCCAGGGCCTGTTTCCATGGCAGAAGAGAAACAGGTTCGACCATCTCTGTGGAAATACCGGTATTCGCTCTTTGCCCTTGCCCTATTTGGGATATTATGTTTTTACCAAATCTCTGTTGTCATCCTCCTTCGAAAACCTCACCAACATTCGGAGCGTCCTTTTTCCGGATCTAAACTCTATAACCCATACATTGACTGGAAAGAAACCAAAGGCGAAAAAATTTCTCTTCATGCTCACTCAGATGAAGTATGGTTCACGCCGGAACGACACACTGTGAAAGAAATCATCAGTGAATATCATAAACAAGGATTTTCGAATCTAGCCATTACCGATTATGGACAGATCACAGAAACGGAAGACCCAAATTTCATTCGTGGAATGGAGTGGGGACAGAATGTGAAAAAACGCCATATCTTGGCGATTGGAATTCAAAAAACGTTTTATGATTATTTCCCGATTTATGCCTCGAGAGAGAACTTAAACTGGGTGATGGATCGTATGAAACAGTTAGGTGCTTACGTCATTTTACCACATCCGAAATTACATGATTCTTATTCCAAAGAAGAAATGGTAGCGCTCGAAGGATTCCAAGCTGTAGAAGTATACTCCCCGTTTGGTGACGATACCAAGGTTTTGGACACACTCTTAAGCCAGGGAAAACCTGTGCATTGTATGGCAAGTGATGACTTACACTATTTCCCAGAAAGTATCGTAAAAACCTTTGACCAACCTATTTGGAAAGACATGATCCAAACCCTTGGCAACCAAAGAGGTCGAAAAGGGGAAAGTTTCCAGCGTTACATTGTGACAAAGAACGGTACCAAGGATCAGGCATCCGTATTGCAGGCATTACATGCTGGTTCTTTTTATTGTGTGAAAAAATACTTCCAAGGGGCAGAGGATCCAACTGTTCCGAAAATCCAAGTGGAAGGAAACGGTAAAATCCAAGTGGACTCAAACGAACGGTATTTGGAGATTCGTTTCATTGGGAGAATGGGCGAAGTGTTACAAATAAGCCCTGATACAAATGCGGCGACTTACCAGATGTCGGAAAAAGATCCGTATGTGCGAGTGGAACTCATTGCCCTCACTGGATCGATTCTTTCCAACGCGATTTATCGCACTGAGTAAACTTTCTTTCTAGAACGGATAACAAAGTGCAATTTGCGGGACTTGTGCGCTACAAGTCCCTAATTGGAATTCGATCTTGTTGGATTACGGTTTGAACTTTAGATTTTGATCTAACGTATCAAAATTATCGAAGAATGATTTAGATGTTTCTTCGTATTGTTTTACCTTTCCTATTAATGCTTGTCCTGCAACGTCTGTATCGTAAGCAACATACGTTCTAGCAAACGCTTCATCTACCGACATAAAATCCGCACCACCTTGTGTCGGGCTTGGATAATCAGCTGGCACTTGACTTGCGCTAAGTTGGTCTGTCACATAACCATTGATATTGAAGATGCCATATGACAAAACAGCAGAGGCAGCCTGTATGTCACAAAGTGCATCAGGTTTCGTGGTATTTTTTGTGATTGTTGCTTTCGCAGTAGTCTGAAATGGCGAATCAAATTTTTGCATGTAGGCAAGCACGTAGTATACATTGTCACCCGCACCTTGCCTAAGATTACAAAGACTCTCTAAGGTAGCAATATTGGGATTGATTTGTTTTAACTTGGTAAAACTCAAACGGACAACAGATCGAAAACAAAGTTGTCTACCCGAGTCCACTTCGGTCAAGACGACACGCCCATGTTTGCTAATCCACGCCGCATTCTCTGGGCCATTGCGCCAAGTATAGGTTTGGAATTTTGTTCCGTAAGAGGATTCGTTATCTGTAAAACTTTCCGTGATCACATCTCCTACATTTGCAAATTGTGGATTGCCAAAGTCAACTAACCGGTAGTAGATGAGAGCGCCATCATTGTCACTCCCTAGAGTTGTATTCGGATCATCAAAAAACAACTGTAAGGAGGGTTGAGAGGCTCCTGTTTTTTTGATCTCAAAAAAATGATTAAATGTCCTGGTTCCCGTATACGCAGTGGAAGCGATTCCTGCTGTGGGTGTATTGATTTTGATTGTGAGTGTGGAGGAGCCAAAACCGCTTAGATTTACATTGGTAAGGACATCACTTCTGGCAACTCCAGGGTTGTTAAAATACCCTGCGTTTTTTAAAGCGAGGATGACGCTGTCGATGATGCCTGAGTTCCCCCGTGCCCAAGTGGCGGACTGTCTCACAAACCCCCAGTTGTCAGCACTGGTGGCGGACCAAAGTTTTTCGGTTCCCAGTCCAATCTGGATGGATTCGCCTAACATTTCCGAAAGGATGGTGTGCTCTGATTTACGTGATTCTTTGTGAAAGTCAGAAACCTGAAGGCTCACGCCTAAGAAAAGAAATAGGAATAGAATCTTTTTCATAGATTACTCCGCGATCCCTTTGGGAATACAGATGGTAAATCCAGACTTAGGACCAGAACAACCAGCTGCTTGGTTGTATGCCCAAACAGAGAGTAACAATGCCCCAAATACATCCTTGTCTTTATCGTCTTCCTTCTGGAGAAGAGAGCAAGAAACAAGGGAACCAAATAGACAGAGTGTGAGGAATTTGGAAAGGGTAGATCTCATACCTTATATAACAAAAGGTATCAGTGGGATTTGCAAGAAATTTAACGAGAGAGTGTCTCGTATTCCCATTCTGTCACTAGACTTTGTTCGATAGGAGAAGTGAGTGTGGTTGGGTTCGGGTATGTACGTGCCAGAGTTTTGGTGCCAGTGACAGCTGGTGGCAATAAGCGGTAAAAAGAATCTTCCTTTTTGCCTCGAAGTTGGTATTCCTTCCATTCTTCTCTCGTGGCGAAGGCACGGATTCGGTCTTTGGAAGGTGTGGGGGAAGCCTTAAACGAGATCCGTTTATCAGGAATGGTAACCCGTTCGCCTTTTTTAACAAAGTTGTCGTTTTGGATTTGGTTGGGAAAGAGTAGTACTGGTTCCCCTTTTTGGTTCTCTGGAACGAGAACGACATACACATAATTGTCTTCCGCTGTTTCGATTTCAAAACGGATGGGTTCACCCGCTACATAACTTGATTTGAGCGAATTGATTTTGACTTGGGAGGCTGTGTTTGCCCCCGTATGGGAAAGAGCTAGATAGATGTTCTTTTTGTCCAGGTAACTTAAGAAATCCGAAACGAGAGTTTTGGAGAGAGAGTCTGGAAGAGCGTTTCGGTATTCTATGGTTTCGTGCAAAACATCCACAAACGAAATCAAGGCTTGGCCATCTTCTGATGAAACTAACACCAGTTTATCAACTTGGGTGAGGGTCTGGAGGTAGGATTTTGTTTCTTTTGAGGCATTCCCTCGTTTGTCAAATTCCCAAGTCCTGTTTTCTGTGTTTGGAAACGCAAGTGTGATTTGCCCACGACCGCTGGATTGAATTTGTTCTTTGATAAAATCGCGTAACGCTCTACTTTCTTCCGTGGATGGATATGCCTCCACAGCAATTTTGTAGATAGGCGTTGTGCCATTTCGTTCTACCGAAAATAGGGATAAAATGGCAATCGAGAATAGAATCAAAAAACGTTTCATATTTAGCCTTGGCCTTTATAGTCGTTCATGATTTGGTCATTTTTTTCATACTGCTCTTTGATGCGTTGGTAGTTCTCTTCTTTGATGGCTTTGAACTGTTCAAAGATGCGCATTTTTTCTTTCACAAACTCATCTAGGATTTGTTTTTTCAACTGTTTTCCAGAGACAACAGCTTCTTCATTCTCGGTCACGAGTGTTGGTTTGCCTTTTTTGTCTGGGCTGACAGCCACTGTTCCTTCGTTGACATACACACCTGTTTCCACATCTTTTAGTTCGTCATCTTCTCCACCTTGGTTGGGAGTTGAGACGAGGAATTCGGTTCCGCGAACTCCCGCTACAAAACTCGGATTCACTACACTGAGTTGCGTATCACTGGGCCCACCACCTGGCGGTTTGTGTGCTTTGACAAATAACTTCCCACCGACTAGGTTTAGGGTTGTGGATTTGGATTTTGGATTTAAAAGGTCATCAATGCGCAAAGAAGAAAATTTTGCCAACCGGATGGTGGCCTGGGTTGCCAATTGGATTTCGCAACTTCCATCTTCCGAGGTAATGGTGTCCCCTTTTTTTAGGACACTCCCTAGTTTTATTGGTTCTTTCGCTTTTTTAAAACGAGGTCCTGAAATGTAATTGTCTCCTTGGACGAAACTCACCACTCCCACTTCTTCAGCAAAAAGGGTAGTTGCGGTCAATAGAAACAAAAAGAAAGGAATCAAACGGATCATGCCACTTTTATAAGGGAGAACCGTTCACTTACAAGTCAAAAAACAGAAAAAAAAATCAAAAAATTCCCTACAAATTGTAACAAAGGAAACCAAACCTGAATTTTCCCACCTATCTTTTGATATGTGGCGCATTCGATCTATTTTTGTTTTTTGTTTCTGTATTTTCATCCATTCTGTATCGGCAGAGGAGTTATTGCTATGGGAAGATTGTATTTGGGTGGGTTTGGAAAGAAATGCTCAATTCCGTTTGGAATCGACTAAGTCCGAATTGTATCCTATT
This sequence comes from Leptospira sp. WS60.C2, assembly GCF_040833955.1. NCBI lineage: Bacteria > Pseudomonadati > Spirochaetota > Leptospiria > Leptospirales > Leptospiraceae > Leptospira > Leptospira milleri. The sequence goes on from NZ_CP162133.1 coordinate 961,637, forward strand.
CTGCTCAAAGAAAAATGGAAACAATACTTACCTAAACTAGGAGTTCATTACTTTGGAATTTTCTCAAGAAACCAAGAGCAAATCGACCAAGAATACCGAGATGTTCGATTGCAAATCCAACAATTATTGTATGATGGTGGCGATACAGAACGAGAAAAACAAAAAATAGAAATCAAACAACTCATCCAAGCAGAAGAAAAAAAACTTCTTAAAGAAAAAATCATCCAAAACATCTCACTTGCGTATTTGTCTGCGAATAAACGGAGTTTGATCCACAGCTTATACGAAATTCGTTTAGAACGATACCAATTCGAAAAAAAGAAATCAGCATCCGAGTCGGAGTTACAATTTGTACCCAAACTAGAAACAAAGTCTTGGAAACAATGGGAAGTTGATTTTTTAAACAAACGAATCCATGCCGAAGCAACGAAAGAAAGCTCTTTTTTGGAACTGAAAAAAGTTATGTTTTTAGATCCATTGGAGCCTCTTTATTTGGAACCAGGGATCTCCGAACGATTGGAAATCTTTCCACCGAAGATAAATGTATTGGAGGTGGATGAAAATCATCCTCTTCAAAAGAAAAACCGACTGCAAATCGAACTGAGCCAACTAGAAGAAGAAACTTTAGAGAATGATTGGAAACCAAAACTCGTATTAGGTGGGTATCTGGGAAGGAACGGAAACTATGGATTTCCTTTGCACAATGAAATTTATGGAGTGAGTTTGGGTTTTCAAACCAATTTGGGTGGTTCGAGTTTGGCATCGAACACACAAAATGGATACCAATCGGAAGGAAATGGAATCCAAAGGATCCCCGGGTATGGGCCCCAAGCGGTTGGACCAGGGGAAAATGCGTTTCAAAGCGGATCCTTTGGACTCTTTGATGAAGTCGGTCGTGATAAAAAACGTTTTGATTCCAAATTATCTTCCCTACAAGCCCGGTCAGAAAAAGAACAATCGGAACTTCATCTTAAAAATTTAGCAAAATCCACAGAAGTTAAGTTAGTGGAAGGTTACAGGAAATTTGTCTTATATTTGGACTTTACTCATTCTCTTTTGCAAAGCCTCAAACAAAAAAAAGAAGAACGAAACGTTCAACTCCTTTCCGAATTGGATTACATCAAAGCAGAAGAAGAGGTCTTCGTCGCATTAGAACAAACAGTCGAACATTATTTTCAATATGTATCTACTGCCTTAGATTTGGTATTTCTGACAGGAGAAGATCCTTTTTCCAATCGTTTTTATCATTTGCACCAAAAAAGAGTCCCGAGTGTATTCACAAATCTTCTTTCGGAGTGGAAGGAGCAGTTTGCAAACATAAAAGAAATTCCTAAGGAACCAAAAAGAAAAAAACAAACCCCATTCTATTGGGAGGAATCAGATGAGACCCGTTAGATGGAGTAGATGGATTGTATTTGTTTTTATTTTAATGGTAATGGATTGCCAATCTCAAATGGGATCGGTATCAGACTTGCTTGGTTTGTTTGTCTCGGATGACTCACCTAAGGTGATTTCATTTTCCCCACAATCGGGAGACAAATTGGTTTCTCCTCGTGCCTCCATTTCAATCCTATGGGACCAACCTATGGAAATCCAATCTTGTGTCTCAGCATTTTCTATGGAACCAAATGTAAAAGGGAATTTTGAAACAACAGACATTTCCTTAAAAATGATTCCCAACCAAGAGTTACCACCAGGTGGGTATGTGATTCGACTCACAAAACAATGTGAAAATAAAAAAGGAAAAGATTTGGACAGAGTGTATTCCATCCCATTCCAAGTGATCGAAAAAGAAACCTTCCCAAACCCACAATTGGATTCCTTTTTACTTTCTACTGGAAATTCCGCAGAATGTATGTCAGGTGGAGTTGTATTGGATCGGATGTTACAAGAAATCCCATCTGCCTGTGTCAGTATACCGGGGCCACCGTCTATGACCCTTCGGTTTTCCAAACCTATGAACCAAGTTGAAATGCAATTTGGACTACGTTTGGATCCCAGTGTTTCCTTACAACTCGTCTGGACCAATCCAAATGAACTGCAATTGGTTTTGGATGAGGCACTGAGGAGTCAAACACGTTATCATTTGATCTTACCTGCGGGTCTTTCTGCTACTGACGGATCAAAATTTCTCCAACCAATCCAAATGGATTTTATGACAGGGGAAGGACCAAAACCACCATCGGTCATTGCATTTGGACTTGCTTCTCAAAATTGTGGCCTGGGTCTACAAGAATTAGGTAACCTTACGGGTGCTCGCTGGGATTCCGGATTTTGTTTTTGGAGTGTCGGTCTTCCCATCTTAAGTCCAAAAGATTATCAATTTCGTGGTGGAGATGATGGAACTGGGAGTAGTGGCGTTTCGTCTGCTTGTGCGGATGTGACGACAGATAATTTTCGTGTGATCTTTGATGAGTATGTAGACCCCATCTCCGTTATATCATCCAGTCGTTTGACAAAAATATCTCCCCCATCCAGTAACATACGTTTGTCAACCTGGGAATGGACACATTGCCAAACCGTTGTTCCCTTTGGTTGCCGTGAAATTACGTATTCCTTTGCTGAGAGTGAAGCCAGTTGTAATGGATCCATGTTCGGAAACAATGCCACAGGAGGTGACTTCAATCTATCGCACTCTGCCAATGCACCGAATGACTTTCCCTATTATGAATTTAGGTTGGATACTGAAGTTCGGTCTGTCCATGGAAAACGAATGCTTTCTCCCTTCGTGATTCAAATGGAGGCAAAATGAAACTCTCTATTTTATTTTTTGTATGTTCTTTTGTTTCCTGTTCCTTCTTTCGTGAAACAGTGGGTTACCAAAAATTCCCAATTCCCAAAGGGAAAAAGGTGCTATTGGTGCCCACCGTTTCTTCTTTTTATTCGGATCATCACTCGTTGCAAAAGGAAGTTGTTTTCCAAATCATAGAGGCATTCGAGAGGAATGGTTACCAAGTCATTGAAAGAGATGAACGACACGAATTCAAAGGATACCCCGATGTGAAAGACCATTTTGCCACATTACAAATGAAACTCACTCCCACGGATGGAAAGAATGAATCCAAAGTAAACTATTGGATTGAGATAGCGACTGGTTTAGAGATTCCTTATGTTGTGTTTGTTAGGTTTCCCAAAAGTGCAAAAAACGAAATCGTATCCATTCGTTTGGTTTGGATGCATTTGTTAAAAGGGGAATCGGAACAATTTGATTGGGATTGGAATCCGTTAAGTCCACTCCCTATATTCGGAAACAAGGAGAAAGGTTGATGAAACGTATGAATCTAAGTTTTGTCTTACGTTTTTTACTCTTTTTCTCTTGTTTGTTTGGTTGTCATCCAAACTTGCAAGTAGATAGAAACGAACTGAAACTCATTCAGGATGCTTACCAATCGGGGCATTTAACTGTTGTCGAAGCGATTCTGAGAGATCGTAAAAAAGAAAGAGGACTTTCCTTAGAAGAAACAAAATTATTTCTCAAATCGTTGTTTTATTTGAATGAATGGGAAGATTTTTTTTCTGAATGGGAAAAGACCAATGAAAAACCTCCTGAGTTGGTTTTATATTACTTCAAAGCAATTCTTTCATCGAAAGTTAAGAGAGAGGCCACTGCATCAGAAATGAACGATCTTTTAGTATTGCTTCCTGTTTCGCCTGAGGCTTGTTTATTGTATCTCCGATCGAATGATTCAAAGATTACCAAATTCCAAAAACAAATTCTGTTGGCCCAATCCAAACAATTTCAAACCTATCTGGATATATTGCAAAAGGAGTTACATTCCAAGCCATGAAGCAGATCCATTTTTCTTTTTTCGGAACACGTATCTTCTCGTTTCAAAAACGAATGATTCAATTTGAAGCAAAGGTTTGGTTTTATCCTCTGCTCTATAGCGTAATTTATTTTTATCATTGTATGATCTCTTGGGATCAAATGCAAAAAATAAATTCGCAATTAGAAGTCCAAATGATCTCAAAGAATGAGACAGTTTCGGTTTGGCAATTGTATCCATTTCAAATCGTTTCCGTATATGTTCTGTTTCTTTTGTATCTTGTTTTTTCTTTTATCTTTGTTTCGATCCTCTCTTACTTACGGGTGTTAAAACATAGAGTAAATTACGTTTTATTTTTGATGAAAAACATAAGAGTGTTTTTTATGGCCGTTTGCCTTTTGTATATAGGAAATCTGATTTTAGGACTGTGGAGCGAATTTGAATTTTACTCATTCCTTGTTTATGTATTTTGGATGGGAATTTTTTTGTATTTTGTTAGAAACAATGGAATTTTATATTCCGAGTCGCTCGCTTCGAAATACCGTGCTTCAACGCTACAAATGAAACGAATTGGTTATGCTGTTCCTATTCTTTGGATTCTATCGATTGCCTATTTGGTGGTTGTATGAGAAAGAAGTTACTTTTTCTCCTTCGATCAAAACTAAAAACTTACGCATTATTATTTCTTGGATGGGGAATTGTTTCTTGTATCTTCACATTTGTTTCAAATGAAATGATTCGGAATCGTTTCCCTTGGATCACAAAGATACTCTATCAAGAATTCTGGAAGAAAGGAGAGAAGAAGACCTCATCCCAACCTCTGGCTGATCCTTTACCCATCTTTCAAAAACCAATCGTCACAGAACAATCAATTCATTTGGAATTTCCTGCCATTGTGGAACCAACTAGAGAGATCCAGTTGCAAAGTAAACAAAATGGTCGTATTGCAAAATTGTATGTAGTAGAAGGCCAAACAGTGAAAAAAGGACAGATCCTTCTTACCCTCGATGATGATTTGATTCGCTTGGAAGGAGAAAAATTACTAATTAGTGCTGAAGTGGCTAAAACAAATCAAACGATTGCACTTGAAAAATGGAAACAAGCGGAAAGTCAAATAGAAGTTAAGATCAGAGAGATCGATAAAAAGACAGAACTCTTGGAAGTTTCCAAGACGGAATGGGAACACACCAAAGAAATAAGGGTAAAAAAAGAGAAACTTTGGCAAGAAGGATTTCTCTCAGGCTTAGAATTGGAAAGATGGAAACTTGATGAGGAAAATAAATTTGCTCAATATCATAATATCAAACGAGATCGAGCAAACTTACTATCCACTTTGCATTTAGATGATACAAGGGAAGAACAATCATTTCCAGAAAAACTAAAACATTGGAAAGAACGAAACACAGTTTTGGAACGGACCGAATATGAACTCAGTGTGACCAATGCTAAAATCTTAGAAAAACAAATCGAAGCAAACAAGCAATTGTTAAGTGAGACAAAGCTTGTCTCACCAAAGAATGGAAAAATATTTAAAATTCATACCAAAGAGGGAGAACTTACTAATCATTTGCCTTTGGTGACTATGATTGAAAATGGTGAACTTTCTATTTCCTTCCAAATTAGTGAAAATGATTTAAAACAAATCAAACAAGGTAAGACAGTCGAATTTATTCCCTCATTTTCTGGGTCTGAAGTTGTTTTTGGTAAAATTGATAGAATCGGTGGTTATTTAGATTCCAGATCTCATAGTATTGGAATCAAAGCTAACTTGTTTCAAAAAAAAAGCGAACTTTTGACTGGTATGTTTGGGACCGCAAAAATTGCCACTGGAGAGAGGAAGGAAATCATCCTTATTCCTAAAAAATCAATGCTAGGTGATGAGGTGAATGGTAATTATCTTCATGTAAAAAATGGAGAGAACATAGAAAAGAGGTTTATACAATCAAAAGTTTACAATGATTCCGAGATGGAAGTTATCGCTGGATTGAAAGCAAATGACCTTTTTCAAATCAATGTGCAATGAAGTTTTTCGAAGGCATGCTTCAGATATTTCGTTATCACAACCGGCTGTGTTTGGTAGGTTTAGTAGCCTTGGTAATGGCAATTTATTTTAGAAAGGATTCATTTCATATCCAACTATTACCGAATCTAAATCCTTTACGCTATTCTGTTGTAACTGAATTTCCAAATCATTCGGCAGAAGATGTTGACTTAACTCTAAGTCTTCCCTTATCAAATCGTATTTCTTCTTTAAAATCGGTTAAAAAGATCAAAACTCAATCGATTCATGGAAAATCAACCGTTCAAATAGAACTACGACATGCTGCTCCTTCATGGGAATTCAAAGAAAACTTGTACCAATTGTTGTTTGAGAGTAAGCAGGAACTACCTCTTGGTGTTGGTGTTTCAAAATTAATCCAAGGTCATCAATCCGAAAATCCTTTCCTTGAGTTGGTGATACCTAAAAAATCTATTTCTAGTGGACAAGATGTCTCTTTTCTCATCAACCGAATCCAATACCAATTAGAACGTATTTCTGGCGTTGTTTCCGTTTCTGTGATAGGAGAACCAAAACATTCGCTTTTGTTGTCCCTCCTAGAAGAAAGATTAGATATTTTCCCTATCAAAACTAAGGACATAGAAAACCAAATAATGGCATCCATTCAAAGTGGTTCTCTTGGGAAAATTATAGATCTGCACCAAGAAACAGAAATCAAAATGGAAGCAGAAATTCAGTCCATTGAAACGTTACTGAAATTTCCCATCTATATTGGGGAAGGAAAATCGATTCCATTATCACAGATTGCAAATGCTTCGATGGTATCGTTTCCTTTCGATACCATAACGCAGTGGAATGGGAATGATTCTATCTACATAGCCATTTACGTAGATCCAAAGCAAAACCCTTTGAAAATAGCAAACGAAATGCAAGTGGTTTTATCTGAATTTCAAAATGAAATGAGGCTTCTTGTTTATTCAGATGCATCTCAGGAATTAAAATCACAACTCAAACAATTCTTCTTATTCTTACTGTTTAGTCTGATTTGTGGATTAGGATTTTCTTATTTTCTATATCGTGAATGGTTTCCTGTTTTTAGTCTTTTCGTTTCTGTTGTGTTTTCCCTCGTTATTTTTTTTTCATTTGATGGTCACGTTTTCGATCTCGATCAATCTTTTGAGTTTGAGTGGAATTTCTGTTGGAATCGGAATGTTATTTGATGCGAACAATCTAATCTATTATTCAATTCAGGCTCATTGGTCAGAAGAAAAAGAGAAATCCATTGCCGTTATCAGAGGAATTCGAAGTGTGATTGTCTCTCTCATTTCTTCGAGTCTGACAACGATGATTGTGATCATTCCTTTATTGCTGTATGTCAATGAATGGAAAGATTTTTTTTATGACATTGGTTTTAGCATCGTTTTACTTGTGTTTTCTTCTTTTCTCACTGCGATCACGATTGTGCCTTTCTTATTCCTTACAGTTTCACCGAAGTTAGCGGTTGCGAACACTCAAGTCATTCCTTTTGACTTAAAAAATGTCCCAAAATTAGATTGGTTAAGGAATCATACATCTTTCTATGCCATAGTATTTGTTTTCTTCTTACTATGGATTTTAATTGGAAATTTTGCATCAGAAAGATTCGAAATTTTTCCAAGACCCAAGGCCATTGGAATGAACGTGGAAGTATTCCCAAAACAGAATGTATCGATTCAAGAAGAATTGTTTTTGATTTCTGAGGTGAGAAGGCAATTTGAGAGATTGTATCCAAATCAAAGTCTTTTGCTTTTGCCCTATTTGTCTTTGCAAGAGAATGTTTCTCCATACCAACTAGCAATCCCCATTCAATTTAAATGGTTTTTTCAGGGTGATACTTCAAAGTTCTCTGATGAAATATGGAAAGGTTTTGATTCTGCACGGTGGAGGGTGAAGTTTATTCCCATCGAATCAGAGCTTTCTCGTTCTTTGCCTTTCCTTCCAAGTGATTCGATTGTCATCACTCATCTGGATTGGCAATCATTAATGGATTGGATGTTCAATGTTATGAACCATCCATCGAACATAAGACAGAAAGGGCAGTTTGATTTTTCGCCAAGTGAGGTGAATCTTAAAACATGGAAAAAGAATTCATTTCCCGATTTAGAGTTACAGCCAGATTATGATGATTTGCAAAGAAAGATTCTATTAAAAAACAATCCCAAACAGATTGGATTTTTACAGAACAAAACATCTTTGCCATTTTATATAGAATTTCTTTCGGTGGATCGCGATCGAATCAAAAACAAATACGATGGACTTCCTAAATTTAAATCACATACACAAGACGTAATTGATTCGAAAAGTTTGTTTCAAGTAGAAGAAAGAAAAATATCTTCTGAGTATCGGCGTGAATTCGGACGGTTTTCATTGGAATGGTTCGGTGACCTCGGTTTAGAGACACTGCTTTTGAATTTAAAAGAGAAGGGCTTTCAATATTCAGTTGTATCTTCAAAAAATGAAATATTTTCTTTTTATCTAACTTTACTTGTATTACTGCTATTTTCCTACGTATTTGTATATTTGGCGTTAGTTGGTATTTATGAATCGTTTTATCGGCCATTCATCTATTTGCTAATTTCTCTTTCTTACTTTTTGGTTGTCATTGCTGTTTTGATGGTTCTCCTGGGAGAAGTTCATTTTGGGCACTATATTGGACTTTTGATTTTACTTGGCTTGTCTTTGGATAGCCTGTCTTTGTTTGGTGAAAGATGGGAAGAAGAGAAAAAAAAGAATTTGATGCAAGAAAAAATCGCTCTTGTACTATCTTGGATTCGAAAACCAGTGTTACTCAATGCAGGCAGTACATGGTTTGGATTACTTCCTGTTGTTTTGATTGTTCTACCTGGTTCTGAGTTTGTTCGGTCAATTGCAATCACCATGTCTATTGGAATTATGATTTCCCTTTATTTTGTATTTTATCTTTATCCAAAAATATTCTCCACTTATTTTGACTCTTCGCAATGAATCGTTCCCTTCTAAATCGGAATCGATTTCAAATTGTATCGGCCCTAGGTTTTTCTCTGGCAATTTCTTTTTTGTCCTTTCGTGGAATTGAGTTGGGCGAATACGAAGATAAAGCAGATAATGAGACTTTGGTCATATCGCAGAATTGGGTAGGAAAAACAGCTGTTCAGGTAGAAGAGGGTGTAACAAAACCCTGGGAAATGATTTTGAAATCAGCAAATGGATATCGCGAACTAAAATCAATTTCAGATTATGGAAGTGTCAGTATCTACTTGAAACTATCGGAGGGTGTCAATAAGGAACACCTTCTCCAAACAACAAGAAATTTATACCTGCTCAATCGTCACCAGTTTCCTAGTGACATTCATTTCCCAAAGTATCGCTATGAATCTGACAGGAATACTTATTTTTTATTGTTACAAAGAGTGGAAGGTAAAGAAAAGTCAAACTTTCGCGACTTGGAAGCAAAGATTAAAAACAATCGTCATGTGGTAAAGTTTGATTTCCAGAAAGAATCAGAAACCGAAATTCTTTTGGATGTTCATACAATGAAGTTAAGAGAGAATTCATTTTTTTCTATGTCAGAAATATTGTTCTCATTGCGAAACCATCTCTTTGGAATTCATCTTGATACACAACGTGGAATTTACTTTGAAAGGGACGCTCCAAAACAACTTGATGAGTGGAAAAATATACCAATTCAGTCCAAAAATCAAAAGCGGATCCCACTTCACAACATTGCAAATCTAACTGTGACAAACGTGCAATCCAACCAAAGCACTCGCATCAATGGTTTGTCTAAAGAATCTATTTTGATCCAAACAGATGGTGCTTTTCATTTATTCTTATTAGAAAATGATGTGAAAAGATTCTTAAGTATACATTCCGATTGGGAAATTGTATTCTCTAATGGTGAAGGAACTTCGGAAGCACTCATTGAATTTTTAGTCTTTTATCTTTTGTTAGATCTATTCTTTCTTCTTTATTTTGGTTTTTATAAAAAAGAATATGGATTCGTTTTTGTATCTTTTGTTGGTTTTCTCTTCGTAGGATTTTCCCTTTGTTCTATCAGCTCACTTTTTTCTGTTCCATTCGGTAATAGTAGTTTTGCTTTGCTATTATTTTCAAAAATATATCTCCCTTTTTTTCGGAACATTCGCTTATTATTCACTAACAAACAAACCATTCTATTTTTGGTATTCTCTCTCATTTTTCTTTCATTGGAGTGGATTCCGATGGTGTTATTGATTCTGTTCCTAGAATTGTTTTTTTGTATTGTGGTTTTTGGTTTGGTTCAAGATTTGTTTTGGATTTTTCTAAAACCTTCGTATCGAAGCAGGTTGCCTAATCTTACATGGCCAGTCATTTCTTTAGAACGTTTCTTTGTGCAAACAAAACCAAATGTATTGAATTTTCAATTGATTCTCTCTTTATTTTTCTTTATACTAACGTTTGCCTTTTCCTTTGTAAATGTTTTTCAATTCGTTTCCCTTCGATCGAAGCAAGATACAATTCTTTCCGCTAGATTAGAATTTCCGACTTACCTCTCTAAATCGGAAATCAAAAGGATCACCAAACAAGTAGAAGAAACGATTTTGAGTCGTAAATGGACACAGTTGCTTGTTGTAACAGAAAAAAACTTTCGATCTGATTTTTATCTTAAGCTCACTGAATTTACGAACCAAGAATCATTTCAAAGTTTGTCGACCGAAATGGGATATTTCCATTTTTTAGGCGAGAGCGATTTATCGGAGACGAACATCTTACGATTTACGAATTTGGATCCGATTCTCTTGGAGACATCCATTCACAGAATTCTGCCTTGGGTGAGAAATCAAAAACGGATCCAAGATGTGGTTTTGTGTTTTCAGCCTTCCGTAGATGGACTTAGGTTTCAAATGGATTCCTTCACTCGTGTTCCAATGAGAATGGGAGTCGATGCAACGATAAGGGAAACAAGTTTACTTTTATTGCCAACGATTGTGGGAAAGATGTTGTGGAACGACGGTTTGATTGATGTAAAATTGCAAGTTCTGAATTCGTTTACAAAAGATGAATTTCAACGATTCCCCATTTCCATTGGAAATGATACAGTTGTCCATACGAATGGTTTGCGACAGTATGAGACCATTCAGAATTTAAGTCGAATCTATCACGAGAATCGAGAAATCAGTATGGAAATTCTGGTCAAAGGGAAGGACATTGATTGGGATTCATTGGATGCTGGGTTACGAAGTTTGATGCGCTCGGATTCAACTCATTATGTGGAAAGAAAGCAATTGAATGCAACATCGAAACAATATTCAATCATTGGCTTCTTTGTTTTACTCTCCTTTTTAGTATTTCGAAAAAATAAAATTTTGGATTATTTAACATTTGTTTGTTCGATTTTTTTTGTATGGAGCGTGCAAAAACATCTATTTGTAACTGACTATCTTCAGTTTGCTCTCATCGTCTCAGTGGTTACTGTCTTTCAAAGGATTACATTTAAGAAAAAGAGAGATACTATGTTTTTTCTGCTCCCTCTCTTGGGAGGGATTCTCTTTTTCTATTTCTATCCATGGAAGGGAGTGAATTTCTTTTTCGAAACATTCTTTCTGTTTTTCTTTTATGTGTTCACATATCGTAAAATGAAAACATTTCTCCGGAAAATGAAACCAATCTCATAATTCGTTACCCCATAGAACCGAGGTTCGCTATGGGATTTTACAAACTTTGGACGAGAGTCAGTCTATTATTCCTTTTCTTCGGTATTTATTTTAATACAGAGACTATTTTCCCGCAATCAATTCTCGAACATTGGGAAATCCCCCGCTACCAATCTAGTGATTATTCTGATATTTATGGAAACCTATACTTTGTATCTTCCATGGAAGAATGGGATTTGCGAATGGAAGAAATTTTATATGATTCCATCGTATCATGGCAAACAGAAGCCAATCGACAGATCGAAGAAATCTTAATTCAAGAAGGTGGCGAAGATTCCTTTGTCTCCAATGAAGGGTATGTGGATGAAAGAAGAAGGTCATTATTTAGCGAGGTATCAATCTTCTACTCAGATTGGGAAAGAGATTTAATGGAGGATTATTTTACGAATCGGAGTGCATTCTTAGAAAAATTAGAAACTGGAATTGTGGATGAGTTGTATTTAAACAGAATTGGTAAAGAGCAAATCTATGAAGAATACACGCAGGAAGAACTTGCCTTAAGAGAAAACCGAGAACAAATTTTAAGAGAGGCAGAAACTTGGGAATACCAATGGGAAAAATCAAGGCAAGAAGGTCTGGATTCTTTCTCTACTTCTTTGGAGAGATTAGAAGAGGACTATTTCAAATATATACAATCACTTCAAAATACTGAAAATCAATTTATCACAAACTTACAAGCGATCAATCAATATAAAGAAACAGTTCAGTATGCTCTAGGGGAAATGGTTTCACAACTGAAGTTAGGTTTAGATGCCAATTGTGAATTAAACTCTGGTTGCCAATATAAAAATTCAGATGGAAGTTTGAATGAAGCAGGAAAAATATTCTCAAGGTTCATTCAAGAGTTATCTGATGAACTATCGATAGCAAACAAAGATCCAGATCTGATGTTAACACAAATTGCGACAAAGATGAGAGATTTTCTATCGAACGAATCTAATGAAGCATTTATAAAACAGACTTTTTTTGAAGATCGAGTTTATACATATCAAACTGGCTTTGAACTGAATTTTGAAAACACAAAAACCAAGTATGATTTGAACACGGCCATGTGGAATTTGGTGAACCAAACATATTACCAGTTAGGTTCTGATGTACGATTTGAAAATTGGAATGCAACTCCTGGTGATGTTGGAATTTTTTCTGGAGTTTCGGACCCCGAACTTCAATCCATTTTCCAATCCATCCATCACTCCGATTACAATCGGTTGGCTAGTATTCTGAATGGGAAATTGGGGCAAGATCGAAAAGTACACTCTATTTTAGGAGCAAATCTTTATACAGATGCTTTTCACTATCTGAATATGAAGAGTATCGCAGGAATCAAACTTCCTTTTGATTTTGCTATGCATGTAAATGGAAATCTTTTGTTAGATGGAACAGAAAAATATGGATATTGGCAAACCCAAGAATTCATCACTATTTTTACACCAGGTATCTATTCATACCAAATGGGTGCTGTTGGATATTCGGTTCTTTATGAAATGTATGATGATGCTGCGTATCAAAGTTCTTTATATTGGGATTCAAATTTGTCCCAATTGAAAGGGCAAACAGATCACTTTCAGCATCGCCTTTTACCAGCCATTCGTCATTGGGAAACCAAAACAAAAGAATACTCGGAATCTTTTGATCAGTGGTCAGACTCTAAGTCCAAACTCTTCCAGGATGCAAAGTTGGAATTTGAATCCAAGCGAATGCAGTTAGAGAAAACAAAAGAAGATTGGCTCCAAAAATTGGAGGAGGAAAAGCGAGACGGTTGGAATGCATGGAACAATTTATATACAACACCTGAATCAGAAACGAAAAGACCAGTCGCACTTTCGATGAAAATTGAGCAAGGTTTGACCTCAATTGGAAATCAAAATCTCGCTTCTCAGTTTCAAAGATTGTCCGTTTTCGATGATTCGATGTTTGAGATTAAGTTAGGTGAAACTTCCTTATTGGAGAATTTTCAAAAGACGATGGTTGGTATCAATCAATATGCCTCTGTCATACAAATGAATCACGAATTGGAAGAGTTTAGAAAGTCGGAACAAACCAAAATGATCAATCAGTATGCGTATAGTTTGAACTCGGCTTTGATTGGTGATCGAAAATTGACAAGGGAAGAGTCTATACTTGTTGGAAGTGCAGATTACTCTCAGCTTTCTATGGATGAACAGAAAAATTTTGGAAAATGTTACGAGGATCCCAATGTTAGTTCTTGTAAGGGTTTATTGAAAACTGATTACCAAGTTTCAGTCAATCAGAATACGGGGGTTGTTCGCATTGGAAAGGAAATATTTAATGGTCTGTTAGCAGGTAAGAATGCAGAAGGTGAATATACAGCAGCGAAATCCAATCTTAGTAAACAGATTGTATTTAGTTCTATTGGGAAAATACAAAGTAACGATAGGAAAGATTTTTTTACTGAATGGTCGGATGAAGATTGGAAATCGATACAAAATCGAAAAAATGAAATCACAAATGATTTTTTGAACAACACATCCACACGAGATCGAAATCAATTACTTTTAAGTATCAATCAGATTGAAACCATCAATGCCAATAACCATCAATCCTTTTTAGCAAAAAAAGAAACACAAGAGAATTTGGATTCCTTCATTCAGGAGATCGCCATTGCCTACATTACTGGTGGTGCGAGCGGAGTAAAAGCTTCCCTGAAGGGAAAAGTTGAATCTGCCATCAATAGTGAATTAGCGAAAGTTTGGGTGAAAGCGACTGGAGGTGACGATTCACAAATTCAATTGGTATCTATGGCGTTTGAATTTATGCGAGGTAGGATGAGTGCTAAAAAGATTAGTTCACGTGACCAATTCGTCTCAATTCAAAATCCGATCAAAGCATTGGAAACCGTCGTGGGTAAAACACTTTCTCATACAATGCAAGTGATGGACAAAGCATCAAATGGACTCTTAAGTGTCCCATTTAATTTGGCAATGTCCGGAGTTATGGCTGTCACAAAAGCACTTGTTGGTGAAAAAAGATACAATTTACTGAATGAACAAATTTCTGGACCAAACAAACGTTTAATGGAAATTAAAGAACAAGAAGTGCAAATGGCTGAAAATGTAACTTCGCAAGCCTTAGCCTCTGCTACGGGAATGCCTCTTGAGATCATTTCCAAACTAGTTGGCGATACGAATGGTCAAAAAAAAGCAAAACAAGCCGATCAAAGAATGGCTAAGAACATTGTATCAGACTTTGGATCACAAATAACAGGGGCCTTCGGTGGTATTATGAAGACTGCAATCGTTGCCACAGGTGTTACAGAAGATCAAATAGTAAAAACAATGGAGGACGCCTATTCCTTCGCCAATGCTAAAAACTTAAATGGAGGAGCAATTTCAAAAGCAAGTTTTGGCTATAGCTTACAAACACTCGGTATGCAAGCAAATTGGACTAAACACCAAAGTACTTTTTTAAATATTAAAGATAAAGATGCGGTTCTAGCAGAAGTAACTAAATCAACGATTGCAAAGCAAATGGCAGAGAATACCGGAATAGAGGAATCAATTGTGAAACAAGCTCTTGATGGGCTTTACGGTAAGTATCAAAAGCAAAAAGCAGACAAAAAAGCAAAAACCAAAGCAATAGGCCAAACGATTGTGAATGCAGGTTCGCTTGCCATTACGATGGGATCAAGCGGAGTTTGGAGTGGGGCAACTTCTGCTTTGTCAAAAATGGGAACTGTTGCCAGTAGTGTCACCGGTGGTATCTTGCCAGCAACTGCACAAGTCGGCCAAATCCTATCAACAACCGCATTACAAACCGTAGCAGGAAGTAGGGAAGGTTCAAAAGGTGCAATTGCTGGATTGATCAATGGCTCTCTCTTGGGTGTCACAAATTACCTAGGAAAATTTCAGTCTGGAATTCTAAAGGGTACGATGCCTGGATTAGGTGTTAATTATTCGAAACAAAATGGTTGGGGTGGTTCTATCGGAATTGGAAATTCTATTAATAATGTTAGTCTTTCGTTTTCCGAAAAAGGGAACTCTTCTCTGCAAATGTCACAAGCAATCGCCAAGGGAATTCAATTTGCGACAGATATCACTACGAACGAAGCATGGAATCTTGGAATCAACTATAATCCGACAGGAGAAGGACCTAGAAAAGATTGGAATTTTTCTTCGATGTTTGACCTGAAAGGATCAGGTTTCAGTGGAAGCATTGGTTATACTGATCCAAATTCAAAACTGGGTCTCACTTCCCATTTAAGTGAAAAGGGAAGTTCCACCTCATCACAATTACATGGGGTTAGTTTAGGAACCAATTCAGAAGATGGATTCCAAATGGATGAGTTCAATTTCTCCAATCAAAACATCAATATGGCACAGGATGGAAGTGATCTGACTGATAACAATGGGAATCGTTTGGAAAATCATGGCGATAGCCCTTTGTCTGATTTTATGGGAGAATTGGGTATGGTAGGTGGTGTCATCTTAGGTGGAATGGGACTTGCCAATTTGTTAAGGAGTCGTTTCGGTGGAGGTGGTTACAGTGGTGTTGGAACTGATTTTGGTTCCTTCCGCTTCCAGTCATCTTCAGAACGATCTGTTTTTTATCACCTAACAGATCGAGTAAAAATTGGAATGTTCCGTTTTGGTGAATCTGTGAGTCAATATGCAGATGCTTACTCTCCAGAAAAACCTAAACAATTAGATGAGAAAATACCAAAAGAGAAAACACCGAAAGAATTAGATAGAATCAAAAAATTAGAAACTAGTGTGATTGATGATTTTAAAATGGATTCAAGGTTGGATACAGAAAAGAAACTTTATGAGTTACGGCAAGCAGGTGTAGATACCACAGACTTGGATGCTAAAATTAAAACAAAACGAGGCGGTAAGGATGTTTCAATGTCTAAAGCGGACGAGAAATCACTCAGTGAATACAAACGATTGCGTGAGTTACGATCTGTTCGACCCATTGGTTCGGAAGCAGTTTCGTATGTTGCTTCAGGTGATGCTCTCTCAAAAGTGAATACGGAATTTAATCCTAAAACCGAGTCGAAAAAGCAATACTTACAAAGATTAGGGGATGAAGTATGTGCTGCTACAAAAGATGTGGATCTATCGACAAAGGAATTGGTTGATTTACATACAGCAAACGTTGCAAGACTCTTAGGGGAAAACCTGGAGAAAAAAATTAAATACAAACAATCCCAAATCATTGATGGTAAAGAAGTTGTATCCGCTGTAAATACGGTAGATGCAGATGGGTTTCGGCAAACTTCGGATACAGATTGTATTCGATACTTGGGAGCCGTCTTACACGCAGCAGGCCTAACGGATAGAGGTAGTTTTGCCAATCTGAATACAGATGTGTATCTAACTCCAGAGGAAACCGAGCGAATGAGAGAGGAATTCAAAGCTGGAACCATTCATAAAAACGGAGTGGAATACTTTCGCCAATCTGGTAGTTTCTCCCATTTGGTGTCCGAACGACTCACAACAGAAAAGGATTTGATCGCTCATACCAAAAAAGGTATGATTCCTGAATTAAAACCTGGTATGATTGGCATCACACGAAAAATGGAAGCAGTAGAAAACACGAAACGGATTGCCATGAAATCAGATCATATCTATATGATTGTAGAGAAACGGTTCAATTCTGAATTGGGCGTGGATGAATATTTGATCTCTGAGTCAGCCGGTGGAAAGGGTGTTCAGAATCGATGGATCCGAAAGGAGACAAATTCAGAAATTCTAAATCAATTCAGAAAACGATACGAAAGTGAAAAAATGTCTGAGAAAGAAATTGATAATAGAATATCGAAAATCAAAATACCAAACAATTATTCAGATTATTTATTGCGCTCGGAATATTATAGCATAAAACCGCATGTGAGTATAAAATAGAATGAAATATAAGTTATTATTTGTGCTTTTGTTATTTTTCTTTAATTGTAAGGAAAATGAAAAAACACATGTTGAGGATGAGGATCCATTTTTTTTTGATAAAGAAGAATCATGTCTAATTGAGCCTAATGGAAGTAATTCTTGTTTAACTAACAAACCAGACTTGGCATGTTTTAAAACATTAGAAGATCTAAAAAAATCGAATCTTGAAAAAATATTTTTCAATAAATTTTGGATGGGTGAAGATCAACAAACATTATTTTATCACATAGATACTAAAGGCAGAATAAAAATATTTGAAGGTGGCCCTGATAAAAATGTTGAACAAAGAAAGTTGGTAGGAAAAGGAAAAATATTTATTGAAAAAGATAATTGGTTTTATGAACAAAAATGTGAATTAGATTCATGTGAGAGTTTTAGAATTCCTATATCATATTTTCATTGCACCATTACACAAAATTCAACTGAAAAGTATGTTTTGCGAACAATTCAGTTTGGGAATCGAAAGTTTGTTGAAAGCTCAGAAGTAGAAAAAAATAAGCAAGAGAAATTGATTTTGTTTATTGAAGAGTCTTCAATAGAAAATCAAATTTTCAATGGATTCGTCATTTCCAAAGTTCCCTCGATTCCAACGAAAGAAACCAAGTGAAATTTTACCCACACCTACACCCTCCAAATATAAACAAAGTCCGTGCGATCTGCCCAAGGGAGTGGGAATTCAACTTTTCTCAATTTGATCTCCCCTTGTCGTAAGTAATCCCTGATGTCTTTGTCACGAAATATCGTTTCACTGAAGGAAATTTCACCAGACCCAGTGACAGATTGGAGTTTTGCTGTATAGTTGACTGTGTTCCCAAAATAATCAATATTGCTGTTTAGGTTCACCGCCAAACAGTTGCCAGTGTGGATGGAGATTCGAATTCGAACGGGTGTGTGTTTATTTTCTGGATGGAACCACTCTTGCATTTCTTTCGCCGCTTTTAAGGCTTGGAGAGGGGAGGGAAAACTCGCCATTACGGCATCGCCGATCGTTTTGACGACAACTCCTCGAAAATTTTGAATGATTTGGTTTGTTTTGATAAAGTGTTCTCTCACCTGTAAAAAGGCACCGTGGTCACCTTCTGTTTCGTAGAACTTTGTCGAACCAACGATGTCAGTGAAAAGAATGGTTTTGATACCAATGTCTAATTGTAGGTTGGTAGCAATGGCTTCTTCAGAAAATAAATCACGAAATTCTTGGTAATTGAAAATTTCCGTGGGCCGTAAACTGTCTTGGTCCTCGCTTCTTTCTTCGAGGATGATGGTTACTTCGTCCTCGGATTCATTTTCAAAAACTAAATTGGGTTTTGGACGGACTTTAATTTCTTCTTCATTGGTTTCTGGTAACCATAAAATGTCTGTTTGGTTGTGGTTTTGTTTGGATTCAACCAATCGATATTTTTTCTCACCTTTTTTTCTAAGTCGATACACTCCTGATCCGATGAGCAGGTTGGAGGAAAATGATTTTTTCGCTCCCACTCTTTTTGTGAGAAGAATGTGTTGTTTTGTCGCTGGTTCTGCGGCACAATACAATTGTTTTTCGACAATTCTCACACTTGGATGCATATGAAAGGTGACTTCTATTGAATTCACACCTGTCGTGTCAAAATCAATTTCACACACTTCACATTGGTCGCTGGCAGGCATATCTCCTAATTTGATAAGTGACGTTCTCACTCCCCGACAATGGGGACAAACAATGTCCCAACTCAAAGTAAAAATACCAAGCCGACAGCCATGAAGGAATAAAAATAAAACTTCGTCAGGATCAATGTCTAAATTGCGACTGATTTGTTTGATCCGAATTCGATCCAAATCATTGTCAGGTGAAGCTTTGATCCAATCAAAAACTTTTGTGATCGTTTCCTTGGAGATCCCTTTTTGCACTAAATTTGGGATTTGTTTTTCTAACTTTTCCGGGTGAACCCATTGTGCTTCCGGCAAAAACAACTTTTGTTTTGCAGGGGATAGGTTTAGTTTCGGTTTCCCCCGTTTGATTTCTTCCTCGATTTGTAGAAATCCATTTTGGAAGGATTCCTTCAGTTTCGGAAGTGCTAAGTTTAAAATTTTTTTTGTGAAAAAATTTCGAGGGATGATTCCCAAATAAACGTAGATCTTACTGCGTGACTCCCCAAGTGGCTCGGTGATGATTTTAGTTCGGATGTAGTGAGCAAAACCTTTTTTGTAGATTCGGGCATTGCCTAGTTCTTTTAAGTATTCCCACTCCCAGGGAACCTCTTCCCATTCCAATAAAAAACCAGCTTGTTTTGTTTTGCCAACCAACTTCCCGTTTGATTCTACGTACTGGAATTTTGGAAGACCAATCCTTTTGTTAAATGAGGAAGTATCGATGATATAGGGCCAAATTTCCTCCCTGGTGACGGAAACATCAAATTCCCAAAGAGAATCCATTGGTTTTGCCATGGATTTCCAAGAGTCTTCCCAGGGATATTTTTGAAGGATAGTTTGTAAATCAATCATAATGGCCGTATGGTAATCGAAGATTTCCCTCCATTCCCTTTGACTGTTAATTCGCCGTTTGTTTCCGAAATTTTTTCAGCATTTGAAAGTACAATGTGTACGCCATTTGGGTAAACAAACCTAGGTAATTTGATGACGGTAGGTTCTATAATTGACGAATCAGAAAGCCACTCTAAATGGAATTTTCGTATATTCAATTCATATTCCATTTCTAACGGAGTTCCTTGGATCATCGCTGCATAAGGACGACAAAAGCCTTCAATAGCGCGCCCCCCACCGCCATATACATCAGGTTCGGATCCTGGAATGATTTGGTCTTTGGAAAAAATACTGAGATCTTCTTGGTTCCATCCATCTCCCACCATCAAATCATTTTGATTGGAAGCCGTGTAGTTCCATAGAGTGTTCGATAAAAATAATTTGTCCATGGCATTGTACATAGAATCGAGAGCCATGACATGACGTTTCCAAATTTTGGGAGAACGATTGCCATTTTTCCATTCTTGGTAAGCCTTTCCTCCTTGCAGATCAAATGGAATTCCGAATTCACCTACTAAACTTGGGATTTTTCCAGGCACGGAGTCTGCTGTTCCCTTAATGCGTGATAGTTGCCGAACATACATGGCTTCAATTCCTGATTTCCCAAATACAGGTCGTTTGGTGAGAGTATCAAGGGCAATGGGATACAAAAATGTTTTGAAAAGAAGAGTTAAAATATCATACCAATGGGCAGCATTTACAGAAAGTTTTGGAACTTCACCATTGAGTTTGGGATGAGTAAATGCATCAGACGCTTCTCTTTCAATAAACACCATCCAATCACTTCGAAGGGCTTGGATGGTTTGGCCAACCTTTCTCATAAAAGGAATTAGATAATCTGCATCAAAATCAATTTCCTTACCATTTACTCTTTGGAAGAAATCATTTTTTTCAATGAAAGGAGTTCCATCTTTTGTGATGGTGTAGGCACCTTCTAATTGGAACGGATCTCCTGGAGATTCTGGCAACCAAATTGAAACTTGGTTTTCATTCACCGTTACAGTTTTTGTTGGAACAAATCCACCTTTCCAAATTTTTAAAGTAAGGTATGGCAACTCCACTGAGTGTCCATGGGAAGAATACAAAGCATCAATGGGCGACCATGCAAGTCCTGGTTTGGATGGGTCTTCTGCTTTGTTCACAAGACCACGGTCATTCATTGCTTTTCCAATGAATCCCTTGCCTGGCTCATTTAACGAATCAAATCCCAATACAAAATCAAACTGTTTGACTCGTTCTGCAATCTGCTTCATACAGCCAAGATAATGGTCTTGTAAGTAATCTTGAACATTTTTACCATCGATGAGAAAATTGGGAGCAAAGTCTCTTCCGCCGAAAAACAAAGTCCACAAAATTCCGTTTCCCGCATAGCGATAGTTTTGTGACCAACACATGGTCGGGTAATTGTCTTCTTGTCTGATTCCTGGCTTGGAATAATCGTATGCTCGTTGCATCACAATCGCTGCATCTGCTTCCGATAGTTTTTTATAATCGATACCAATTTTTTCAAAGATCCATCCAGGGGCACCATCTCCCCCAGTCATCCTAGACCAAACATCTTGATGAAAATCAATGAAAACGTAAAAACCGTATTCTCTTGCTAGGCGAACTATTTCCGTGAAATAGTCGAGATATGCCTCATCATAATCGTTTGGTCCTTTGTGTTCGACGGCTTCCCAAGTAGTCAACAAACGTAAAACATTAAATCCCCATAATTTAAGACGTGTAAAATGAGTCTGCGCGTCTTCTAAAGGAAAAGGTCTTCCGATAAAACTCACTTCCTTATGATCTGAAAAATCAGTAGGGAAATGGGTCCCTCCATTCGGATAAGGGACTTTTGTGTCTCCTCCTAAATTGACTCCTCGAAGGATCACCTTTCTTCCGCTTGGGTCGACAAACCATTCACCGTTTGGAGATAACTTTTTTAATGTCATTTGAATTAACCTACTTTGTGCTGATCTAATGAGTGCAATGCATTGGAATTTTCTTCCGCATAATCATTTAAATAACCTAAGAGAAAATAAAATACAATCAGAACTTCATCATCTTGAAAATAACATTGCAAAAGTCCCGAAATGAAAAAACCGACAAGGCCATAGGTCATAAAACGAACCCGTTTTGGTATGTTAGAACCTAAAAGTGTATACAAAATTGTTCCAAAGAGAAAGAGATATAAGGCACTTTGCGGAAAACCAAAAACAGCCGTTAAATGGAAATAGTCATTGTGCGCATGCCCCCGTTGTGTTACCTCGTAGAAAAAAGCAAGTTCTCTGTTTTCCTTTTCCTTATTCTTTCGAGCGATTTCGATTTCCTTTTGGTAATTTCCAGAACCAATGCCAAATATTGGATTGGCTTGGATCAGTGGAAATGTGGAATCCCAGATAAAAGTCCTACCAGAGTCGGTGTGTTTTTCTCCACCAAACAGGGGATCCACAACCCGTTTGACTGCACCCGTTGTTTGGTATCCAATGAAAAGTAAAATCAAAAATGATAAAAGAATAAAGCCAGTTCTTTTGATAACTTTTTTGGAAATATCGCGATCAAGAAAAATCAATACATAAACTCCAAACAATACACTTACTAGTGCTCCCAAAAGAGATGACCTAGCATTGTTAAATAAAAACACAATAGAGGCAAGTGCAAGTAATCCTGCATTGATTAAGATTTTGATTTTTGAGGATCTGTTGTACCAAGAATCGTATAAACGAAATACAAAACCTGGAAAGATAAAGGCAAGTAGTCCTCCAAAGGTTAAGTGGGTATTCATAAAACCGATTGGAAGATAAATGTTTAAACTTCCAATTTTTCCATAATGGTGTTGGTAGGGCCAAGAGCTTGAAGTTTTGTATAGATCAGAAATCAATCTAGAGAGTCTTGTCATCGAAAAGATGGAGATAAAACCCGATATCACTATGATAAGAGAAAAGATAAAGAAGGTTTTGTATAAAAATGATTTATCTTCTTTTTTAATTCCTTGAATGCTGATAAAAGCGGTAACTAAAAAGATATCTTTCATTTCATCACGGAATGCGTGTTTGATGGAGCTGAAATCAAAACCCGCTGCAGAGAAATGATACAATACTGTTACAATTTGCCAGAGGTAAAAAATCAAAAGGACTTTGACAATATTACCTGAAAGTTTGGGTTTTTCCTCGAGGAATAGAAAAAATACAAAAGATAATAATAGGAAAAGTTGACTGAGAGATACAGAAAGGGCACAGGAAATGATGGACAAGGCAAGAAACGAACGATAGAGTCGGTAAATCATAACTTTGGATGAGAGTAATCTTTTTCTCTCATTTGTAAAGAGGTAACAGTTGCGAGTTTTATATTTTTCCGATACTTTTTTGCCAAAAACCGATGGGGTTGCTGTTTCCATTAAGAATTTTTCTGAACTTTTGGCCCTTCGGGGCCACCAATTCTGCATTTGTGCTCCCAAATACGGTGATGGGGATTTTGATCGGATGACGGACAATATCCAGGTGATTCGATTTCGGTCTGGGTATTTGCCGAGTTATCCTGATATCAAGGTGGTTTTGCCCTCTCCAGGAAAAATCAAAAGGATCATCGAAGACTTTAAACCAGATCTAATCCACATCCACACACCTGGACTTCTTGGTTTGTATGCTGTGAATGCGGCGGAACGTTTTGGTGTGCCCACCATTGGGACCTATCACACGCTCATGGCAGAACAAGAAATGTATGTTTCCTTTTATCGACTTTTTAAACTCGATAAACTTTTTTTTAAAGCTAACAAATTCAAAAAAAAGCTAAACATAGACGAGTTAGATAAAATCGTCAAATTTGATAATTTCAACATTCGTAAAAAAATCATTCTTAAAATTTGCAATGATATATATAACAGATGTGATGTTGTGATTTCTCCCAGCCATTTGATCAAAGAACAATTGATTGAATATGGGATCACTCGTCCCATTACCGTTGTATCCAATGGAATGGATTTAAAACGATTTCAAGGCAAACCGAAAGAGTATGAGAGTGGTGATGCCCCTAAGTTTTTGCATGTGGGACGTATCTCTTATGAAAAAAATTGTGATGTTGTCATCAATGCATTTAAGGTCATCCATGAACAATTTCCGAAAGCCACACTTACCATCATCGGTGAGGGTCCAGCAATTCCGTCTTTACAAAGACAAGCGGAACATCTCGGCATAGAACACTCTGTTGAATTCAAAGGATTTATTCCCAATGCTGTCTTACATGAAGTATACCCACAATATGATGTTTTTTTAACTGCTTCCACAATGGAAACACAAGGTTTGGTTGTTTTAGAAGCAATCGCTTGTGGACTTCCGGCTGTGGGTGTAGATGCGTTTGCACTCCCTGAACTCATCCGACATGGTGAGAATGGATATATCGCCAAGTCATTTGATGCGAAAGGAATTGCCTTAGGTGCACTTGAGATCATTCGAAATCCTACTTTGTATTCGAAGTTTTCCAAACATTCCATTCAAGTTGCCTCAGGTCATGAGATGGAAAAATGTGTCGATGCGATGGAAGAGGTGTATGCAAAAGTGATTGAAGCCATGAAAGGTAAGGCGAAAAAGACAAACATCTTTGATCTATTCTTTGATTTTATGCAATGACCAATCCCATAGGTATTGAAGTACGTGTTTCTTTTAGTGTTATCGCTGTAGTTTTAACCATTCTTGCTTACATTCCTTATGTAAGAGGAGTGAGTGCAGGTAAAGTGCAACCCCATGTCTTTTCCTGGATCATTTGGGGAATCACAACCTGCATTGTTTTTTTTGCTCAACTCGTGAGTCATGGTGGGATAGGAACACTTCCCATTGCCTTCTCGGGAGTTACAACGTTTCTTGTTGCTATATTTGCCTATCAAAGAAGAGGCAAAATCAATATCACAAAAATGGATTGGTTTTTCTTTCTGTTAGCGCTTTCTAGTTTGCCTTTTTGGTTTTATTTTTCAAGTCCACTTGCGGCTGTGATCGTTTTGTCTCTTGCAGATACTCTTGGTTTCATTCCTACCATTCGAAAGGGTTATGGATTACCTCACTCCGAACCACTTGGATTTTATTTGGCATTTTTATTTCGGAATACACTGGCTATGTTAGCACTTGCAGAGTGGAATTTTACGAATCTATTATTTCCTGGTTCTGTCGGATTGACCTGTCTCGTGTTTGTTCTTTTGGTTAAGTTCAGACAACAACAAAGCCTAAAATCGGGTTCTTTGTGATTAGCACCTAATCTAAGTTAGGGATTGGATAAAAGACAACCGAACGAACTTGTTTTCCGTCTTCTGTTTCTTCGTAGGTCACTTCTGCTTGTTTGGATCTGGCTGGTAAATACATTTGAATGGTTTCTACCAGTTCGTAAGCGCTGAGAGTGTAATCTAAGGTTTTGATTGCAAGTTCGATGCTTAAGAATCGTTCTCTTCTGATCGTTTTGGTTTCTGTTTTTTTAGAGATGATGAGCCATTTGTAAAGTCTGGCTGATCGGTTTGTATCGAGTAAATTTCCGAGATCGAGTTTTGTGCTCGGTAAAATAGCTGGTGTCTGTCCAAATCGAATTTCGATTCCTCTTTGTCTTGGTTCACTCAATCGTAAAGATAGTTGTTTATCAAACAACTCATCATCGATGTATTCGATTCGATCACAAGTGGAGTAAACTGTTTCACATAAATTTCCATATTGTTTGTGAAAGAAAAATACCTGTAAAATTTTTCCACTCGTTGGATGGTATAGGAGTTTTGCATTGTAGTTTTCCATTCTTCCAAATTTAACAAAGGAACGAATTCGTTTGTATACATTATAGGATAAACCAAATAAGTCTTTCACCACTGGAATATCGCCGATTCCAATCCCTCTAGTCGCTATGTAAAATGGTTCAAAACTCACATGGCCATCACGTTTCGATATCTCACGAAGGAGTTCTGTTATGTCATCCATTCGCGATTCTGATACAGACAAAGGTGAGTGAAGTAAGTCGATCACAATTTTTCCGCTGTTTTTTCCTAATTCCGACCAGAGTTCATCGAAGTAACTTCCGTCCTCTGTGAATTGGATTTGTTTGCACAAACCTTCTTGGCATTTGATTTGTTCTTCATAGTCTTTTTTGTTAGGTGATGGCAATTCTACGAATTGAAATTCCGAATCAAATTCTTGGGAGAGAAGGATTGTCGAGGTGAAACAAAATGCAAAAACGAATAGAAAAGATCGTAATGATTTTAGTTTGGATTTTTTTGAAAGATTGGATTTGCCGCATACAAAGGAATTATATTCATTTTTCATCATTATTTTCCTTTGTCTTTTCGTATGGGAATTGATTACCTTTTTACCAGAGTGTGTTTACATTCTGAATGAGTCGGATTCGTCTCACCACATCCAATGGATCGATGAGTTCCATACAAGCATGATCACCACGCCAACACTTTGTATTCCCGTAAATGGAACAAGGTCGACAAGGTAGATCCACCTGCAAAACACCCGAATCTTCCTGGGCAAATGGACCAAATCCTGAGATGGGGTGCGTGGTTCCATAAATTCCGATCACTGGTTTTTTGAGAAGGGCCGCAATGTGAACGTTGGAACTGTCCATTCCAATCATGACATCGAGTCGGTCCATAATACCAAGTTCCCCGCGGATTCCTAAATTTCCACCTTGTACGATATGTACTTGTGTTAGGTTATTTTTTAAGATTTCTAATTCTTTTGCCTCATCACGGCCACCAAATAAAAATACATGACAACCAGGAAATTCTGAAACCAAAACTTCCACCAGTCGTTTGCATTTATCAAAACTCCACTCTTTTAATGCATGCCCAGCGAAAGGTGCAAATCCAAACCATTGCCCATCTTTTTTATCAATGCCGATGGATTTAAAATAGTCTTTTGCATACATTTTAGATTCCCCATCGACATTGAGCCAAGGGCCTTTTCTTAAGGGAGCATCAAAACCAGACTTTCGAAATACGTTTAAGTAACGTTCTACGGTGTGTGGGAGTGGATTTAATTTTTTATTATAACGTCTGGTTTGGGCTAATTTCTCTCTACGACCTTTGATGATTTTGGAGTAAGGAACACCTTTGCATCGGAAAAAGAAGGCAATGAGTCTGGAACGTAAGGAACCATGAAGGTCGATCACATATCCAAAGGGACCTAACTTATCAATGTCCCTATACATCCTCCAAAGACCAAGAAGTCCTTTGTATTTTTTCAGATTCATACCCAAAACATTTAAGTTGGGGATATTATAAAAGAAGGGTGCAAAATTTCCTCTTGTAACAACGGTTAACTGAATATTTGAGTATTTTGCGGCTATCGCAATGAGAGCTGGTGTCATTAAGGCAACATCTCCCATAGCAGAAAACCGAAGTACGAGAAGGTTTGTCATTTTTGATTCTTGTAAAGAGATGGATTTAAGTTTTGGTCATTGTACATTTTCATTTGTCGGTATACCTTGACTCGTTTGATTCCCTTTGCATAATCATCAAACAATTCCTCTAAACATTTTTTCAGATCTTCTCTTTGTTCGAGTAAAACATTTAGTTTTTGTTGGCACTTTTCTATGTGCTCTTTCGTTGCAGAAGAATCCTTACGGTTTACCTGCTCTTCCATATGATAAATTTTGAGTTCTAAAATGCTCATCCGGTCAAGAAGCCATGCGGGAGATTCGGAATTGAGTCTAGCATCTGGTTTTGGTGTGACGGATCGAAACATTTCGATCACAAAGTCATCCAATCGTTCCACCATGTCGGTTCTGTCTTGGTTCAATTTGTCAATTTTTCGTTTGAGAGCGACCACTTCCTCAAGGGCAATGTCTGGTCTGCGAATTTCGTCTTCGATGTGCCATTGGATGGTGTCGATGTGATTTTTTTGGTAAAGAGTGGATTCTACCGTACCTTCTGGGTAAGGATTGGGGTGAGGGGCTTCTTTTTTATGCCAATCCAAAACGGATTCTTGGAAAATTGAGACGGCTTTTGTGGCTTCCAATGCTTTCATATCGTAATGCGATTCACGTTTTCAGATGGTTTTTGGGGTTCAATCCAAATATTTATCAGGTTTTTCGCTTTCTTTTGCTCACCGCCCGTTTCTTTTGAAAAAAGATGTGTTTAGTTGTAATCGCGCATGGAGTTCACTCCGAGTATCCTCTCATCGTTGCCTCCAATCGGGATGAATTTTTTGAACGTCCCACCGAAGCCTTGTCGTTTTGGGAAACAAATCCAAAGATCCTTGCAGGTAAGGATTTAAAAGCAGGTGGTACTTGGCTTGGAGTCAACGACCGTGGAAACTTCGCTTTTCTAACCAATGTAAGAAACTTCCGTAAACCTCCTCATCCAAATCCAAAGTCCAGAGGGAAACTGGTGTCTCAGTTTTTAGAAACAAAGGAACCAATGTCTGCTGAAGCGTATGCAAATGTAGTCCATACTTCCCATGAGGATTATGAAGGTTTCAATTTGTTTTTGTATGATGGAAAGAAAGCCATTGCACTCGGAGGAGATCCGTTTTCGTTCCAATCTGTGGAAACTGGATTTCATGCCGTGAGTAATGCCAACTGGGATACCCAATGGCCTAAAACCGAAAAACTGAAAGCAAGAGTCGTAACGCTTGTGAATTCTTTTGCAAACGATAGTATCTTGCAATCCGAACTCGAAAGGGAAATGTTTGCTACTTTGAATGATGCAGAAATGGTTCGGAATGACACGTTATTGCCAAACACGGGAGTTGGTCTGGAAAGAGAGCGTTACTTATCTTCCGTGCGAATCAAAACACCACAGTATGGAACAAGAGCGTCTACGATTGTGTTTTATGGAAGGAAAGGTGTGGAGCTAATCGAAAGGTCGTTCTCCGATCCGTTATCTGATGAATACACGGAACGGAGACATTCTTTTGTTTGGAAGGTTTAGTCTTCTAATCGAAAGTGTTTCATTGGGAATGCATCTGTGATTTCTTTCACAGCTGCTTTTACTTTTGTTTCCCAAGTCGCATCACCAAAATGATCTAAGAAATCACAAATCAAATTACCAACGGCTTCGATTTCTTTTTCTTTTAGGCCTCTTGTGGTAAGAGCGGGAGTACCCAATCGGATTCCTGATGCCACAGCTGGTGGATTCTTATCAAATGGAATCGCGTTTTTATTCACTGTCACGCCGATATGATCGAGGCCATCGGCCGCATCACGACCAGTGAGACCCTTCACCGATACATCCAGAAGAACAATGTGATTGTCTGTTCCACCCGAGACCACACGGAAACCTCGTTTTTGGAACACTTCGGCAAGGACTTTCGCGTTTTTCACCACTTGTTTGATGTAAGTTTTGAATTCTGGTTGGAGCGCTTCTCCGAAGGCAACTGCTTTTGCCGCAATCACGTGCATGAGTGGCCCACCTTGGATTCCTGGGAACACTCGAGAATTGAGGACTTTTTCGTTCTCCGCAGAGGATAAGATGAGTCCACCACGGGGTCCACGAAGTGTTTTGTGAGTTGTCGTCGTGACAAAATCACAAACTCCAATGGGACTTGGATGTTCGCCAGCGACCACCAAACCAGAGATATGTGCAATATCGGCCATGATTTTCGCACCGATATCATTTGCAATTTCTCTAAATTTGTTAAAGTCGATGATACGAGGGTAAGCAGAAGCACCTACAACGATTAGTTTTGGTTTGTGTTCTTTTGCAAGTTTTGCAACTTCATCATAATTGATGGTTTCTGTTTTTTCATCCACACCGTAAGGGATAGGTTTGAAATACTTTCCACTGATGTTTACCGCGCTACCATGAGTTAGGTGACCACCATGTGCCAAATTCATTCCAAGGAAACTATCTCCTGGTTCGAGAGTGGCAAGAAATACTGCCATATTCGCTTGTGCACCGCTATGTGGTTGGACGTTTGCATACTCAGCACCAAACATCTTTTTGGCTCTTTCGATCGCAAGTTCTTCAACCTTGTCTGCGTTCTCACAACCATTGTAATATCGTTTTCCAGGATAACCTTCCGCATATTTGTTTGTCAGTGTAGAGTGATATGCTTCGAGAACAGGACGGGATACAAAGTTTTCACTCGCAATCATTTCGAGGGAGTGTTCTTGTCTTTCGTCTTCTTTTTTTAAGGCAGCGTAAACTTCAGGATCTTGTTTTTGTAAATAACTCATGTCGGAATTTCTCTGTGGAGTGTGTATTCTGGATTTTGGTATTTCTTCTTGCGAATAGATTCAGATTCTCTGAGCACTTGTTTCCGAAAAGTAGAAAAGTCCCTACCAAAGAAGGAAATTTTTGAAAAATCGGAGGGGAAGGGCTCTTGTAAATATTGGAAAACTTCTCGGATGAGGTCCACAGACCATTTTTCTTCGGAAAAAAAGTCGGGAACGGAAGTGAGAAAATCTTTGTGGCTTCTTTCTTTTCGGTAATCAGGTTCTTCGGGCGGGTGGTGTAACACTTCAGCCACTCGTTCGATGAGGCTATCTTCTAAAATCAAAGTTCCATGTTGGACAAGACAACCTCGCTTTCGAAATTGTGCGTTTCCTGAAATTTTTTGGAATTTCCCTTCTTTTTCTAAAACTAGATCGGATTTCCCTTTCGCATAGGATTGTATGTTTTGGTGGGATAAAGATTGGGAAACAATCCCTAAAATGCGATCATAACTTTCTTTGACAGGGAATAGTTCCTTTCTTTCTTCCAAATTAAAATAGAGAGAATAGTTGATGTTCCCAGAAAGGGAATGAAACACAGTGCCACCACCAGACGCTCTCCTTGCGATGTAACAGAAGTTTGGTTTTGGTTTCTTTGTAAATCCAATCCCACGGGCTTCGGACTCATACGCCGTGACAACCGTCTCTTTGATGTTTCTATATGGATTTTCGGAAAGACCAAGAATGATCGAGTCTGGATTTTTCCATAACCGGATTCCCGCGGTAATCCCAAAGCGAACCATATGGATGGCGATGGACTCTTCGATCGCCAAATTGTAGTAAGGCGACCGTGGAGGAGTCGGCGGGAAGAAAAAAACCTTACCTGTCACTCGTTAAAATATTTTTGAGACGCTTCGTTTAAAAACTTACGTTCTTTTCGGGATAAGGAATCCATCCCATTTTTGGATATTTTTTCTAAGAGTTCATCCACTTTGGTTTTGGCGTTTTCTCGTTTTGCCATTTCCTCTTGGTAACGCATGAATCTACGTTTTTGTAGATAACGAGACAAAGACCAAGTTGGAAGGGACGATTTTGTTCCTTTCCAACCTGTATACAGTTTCATGAGGACAAGTCCACCAATCGCTCCCCCCAAATGGGCAAAATGAGCCACTCGTTCCCCTTGTGCAAAAAGTACCATGAGCATTACAATCATGACAAAATACTTGGCACGCATGGGAAAGATGAGAAAGACAAGAAGTTCTCGGTTCGGCCAAGTCATTCCGTACGCAACGAGAAGTCCGTAGATGCTTGCACTTGCTCCCACAACCAGTCCTTGAGGGATTCCCAAAAATTGCGCAAGGACAGTTCCCACTCCACCGAGAAAGGCGGTGAAAAAATAGAATTTTAAAAAGGCTCTTTCTCCCCAAATTTCCGCAAGCTCCGATCCAAACATCCAAAGGCTTAGCATATTAAATAGGATATGCATAAAACTTCCGTGTAAAAAGGCATAACTCAAAAGTTGCCAAACCCATCCACGAAATACAAGTTCTGGCGAGAGCCCCAAATAGAGTTCCACAAGAGGTGATTGGAAAGTCAGTTTTGTCACCAATTGGAGGATGAAAAGAATCACATTGATGAAAATGAGAGTGCGGACAACAGGGACCATTGGTGGTCCAAAGCGGAGTTCATATCCAGGGGTACGAGATGCCATAAATTCAAGGTCGTAAATCTTGAGTGACAAGGAAAGTCGATTTCCTAGTATCGAGGAAGTGATTGTGCAACTCTACGGAGTCCGTGGCTCTATTGCAAGCCCCCTCCGCAACCAAGACTACCGCAAAAAGATTATCGAGATTCTAGACCTCTATAAACAATCTGGGGCAGAGGGATCGGCGGATGAGTTTTGGCAAAATCTTCCTTACCACTTAAAATTTGTCACAGGATCTGACACAACCTGCGTCTCTGTCACAGATGATGATGGAGAAACCTATATTTTGGATATGGGAACAGGGCTTCGTAATTTAGGAGATGAGTTGGTTTCGGAGTATTTTACAAACCAATTGAAAAAAACAGTCTCCTTTTTTATCACACACACCCATTGGGATCATATCCAAGGCCTTCCCTTTTTTAAGCCAATTTATTTCCCAGATTTCCAACTGCACTTTTATTCTCCCTATGCGGATTTAGAAAAACGATTACAGAGACAACAGGAACCTGAATTTTTTCCCGTGCCACTGGAGGGAACAGGTTCCGCAAAAGAGTTCAAACTCTTCTTCCCTGGAGATGTTTTGGAATTTCCTTCCGGTCTCAAAGTAGAATGTTATCCACTCAAACATCCAGGTGGTTCGTTTGCCTATAAGTTCACCAATCGGGCTGGTAAAATTTTTATTTTTGCCACCGATGCCGAGTTCACAGGTGCTGATATGGATCTCATTCATGATTGTTTGCCTTTTTTTGCCGATGCAGACCTACTTGTTTTAGATACTCAATACACACTTGATGAATCCTTTTCCAAATTTGATTGGGGCCATACTGCTTATACGATGTCTGTCAATTGTGCCTCTTCATGGCGTGTGAAGAATTTAGTCCTCACTCACCACGAACCAAGTTACTCTGATGAAAAAATTTATGAGATTTATGAAAGTGCCAAATTGCACAAACAGCAATTAGGTGAAAAGAAATTAAAAATTCATTTAGCAAGAGAAGGGCTTAGATTCCACTTATAATGATTATGAACAAAGAGAAAACACTTCGCATTACGATTACTACTTTTTTTAGTATTGCACTCCTTGGAGGACTTTTTTTTGGTTATATCCTTTCGGAAGTCAACAAAGGAAAGGAACTGCAAAAGTTAGCATCTTACCAACCGACTACTCCTACAAAATTATATGATACAAATGGTGTGCTTTTTGCCGAACTCTATCGACATAAACAAGAACTTTTAAAATACAGCGATATCCCTCCACATGTGATTCATGCTTTTTTATCGGTGGAAGATGATAACTTCTTCAATCACTTTGGAATTGATTTTTTAGCGATCGTACGTGCCGCAATCAAAAACGTTTTTGCCGGTCGGATTGTGCAAGGGGGTTCAACACTCACCCAACAGTTAGCTAAAACCATCCTGCAACAAAGAAAGAAGACATTTGGACGTAAATTCCTTGAGGCTTTACTTACATTACAAATTGAACAAGAATACACCAAAGAAGAAATCTTAGAAATTTATTTTAACTTAATCTATTTGGGACATGGAACCACTGGTCTTTCTTCTGCGGCCAATGTATATTTCCAAAAAGATGTGAGAGACCTTAGCATTGCAGAGGCGGCTCTCCTTGCAAGACTTCCCAAAGCTCCTGTTACCTATTCCCCTTTCAAAAACCCAAAAGAAGCCAAACAAGCTCATATGGTGGTACTTGGACTTATGGCAAAAAACGGTTTCATTCCGAAAGACCAAGTGCAAAAAATCCACGATGATTTTTGGGAACGGTATTGGCCTGTTGTCATCACACAATCTCCTTCTCGTTCCACATGGGGTGCCAAACTCAACAGAGCTCCTTATTTCACAGAGTGGGTTCGCCAAATCTTAGAAAAAGAATTAGGCGAAGAAGCCCTTTACACCGGTGGACTTCGAGTCTATACCACACTGGATGTGAGAAAACAAGAAATCGCTGAAGAAGAACTCAGAAAAGGTCTAATCGAACAAGACAAATATGCTTTTGGTGCAAACTTTCGTTATGCGGGTCGTGCCGATCGAGGTCTTGTATCCTTATACAATTTGTTCGGTTCAATTTTTCCAGTTGGTGTTCCGTATGTGACCAATTTAGATGACAGACAAGTATTTCGTTTGCATTTAGAAAAGGAAATGGCACCAGCGCTTGAATTATTGACGGATTTTATCCCTTCCGAAAATGAAAGTGCTGCTGTAAAAGAATTCCAAAGATCTTCCCTTGTATTCTCTTCCAACTTACACGTAGAAGGTGCCATCATTACCATTGACCATCAGACGGGTTATATCCAAACCATGGTGGGTGGCTCTAGATTCTCTCCAAAAAACCAGTTCAATCGTGCGATGCAGGCAAGACGCCAAACTGGATCTGCGTTTAAACCATTTGTATATGCTGCTGCCATCCAAAATCGAGCTGTCGGATCGGGAACAGGAATCATGGATGCGCCACTCACCACAATCACGGAAGAAGGAGAAGGGTATTCTCCTCAAGACATTTCGGGAGACTTCCGTGGAATGGTGCCTTTATCTCGCGCCCTTTCTTTATCTCTCAATATTGTGTCTGTCCAAGTTCTCATGAGAACGGGTACGGATTCTGTGATTGATTTTGCCTCCAAGGTCACAAAAGCAAATAAGGCGCGTTTTCCGACAGGGCCAGCGCTTGCACTTGGTGTTGCCGAACTCACTCCTTACGAAATGGCTCTCGGGTATTCTATTCTTGCCAATAAAGGGAAAGATGTGATTCCGTTTAGTGTTCGTTATGTGCTAAATCAAAGTGGAACTGTCGTTTATAACAAAGAAAAGGAAATTCAAGAGACCTTGGCGGAAGAGGCTAAAAATGGAACCATTCAAATCATTCCTGAAGCAACTGCTTATATCATTAAGCAGATGTTAATTGGTGTGGCGATGGGTGGAACTCCAACCCAAGCATTACGTGCGCCAGACAAAGGAAATTATAAAGGAGAATCTGGAGGAAAAACAGGTTCCACTTCTTCTTATACAAATGTTTGGTATGCTGGTTTTGATCCAAAATACACGTCTGTGGTATGGATGGGATTTGATAAATCTTCGCTTTCTTTGGGAAAAGGTGTGACTGCTGCTGGAGTGGCCGCACCCATCTGGGGAAAAATGTATTCCCGTTTCTACAACGAAGGACCGTATCCAAGTTTTTATCCCAATGGAAAGGCGGATGAAATCCCTGCTGATGTGGTCAAAGGAGCCACTTGTGCTTTCAATGGACTGTCCCCTGGCCCCAATTGTCCTCTAACTGGAAACTTATTCCTAAAACCAATCACCATTGCCGGTCGAACACTGTCCGTTCCGGGAGGACGCCAATGTGATGGAGATAGAGACCATTATCGTTCCATGGACTTAAATGACTTTCTCCAAAGAGAATTGGAGATTTCTGACGACGAACTCAAATAATCTCCAACGTTTCATCTCTGGTGTCGCTTGCAAAAACCCTTTCTCGAGACTGGCTCGGAAAGGGTTTTTGATTTTCCGAGGGGAACTGGTATCTTAGGCAATTTCTTTCTAATCACGCAATCTGTGTACATTTTATACAACTTTCAATAGCGAAGGCGTGGCTCTTTGTCGAATTTGCGCCTTATCTCGGGATTTGGCGCATTCCGTGAGTTGGCACGATAGTTGCATCAATTCTACTGAACAGCAGTTCGGAGGGAATATGAAAAAACTACTCGTTACCATGATCATCCTAGCACTCAACTTCTCTGTAAAGGCAAGTGAGTCTTCTTTTTTAAATGATGATGTGAGTTCCCTCATCGGACAATACGATAACGAAACCTTGGCTGCCATTTCCAATGAACTCGTAAAAATGGCAAATCAGGAAGAGGGAATGGGAGAGTTTGATCTCGCTTCCACTCACTATGACCGCGCCATTAAAATCCGCGAAGCCATTGGTATGGGAACACACAAAAGTTTTGCATCCATCCAATACCTTGCAAGCCAAGCCTACTCAAAAGCAGGCAACTTTTGTGAAGCATCTTCCTATGCCAAAAAAGCAAGTGATGCATTCAGAACTCATGGAATTTCAAAATACGAGCAAAAAGCTGAGATGGAAGCAAAGGAATTTGCAAAGGCTTGTCGAGTGGTGGCCGCACGATAATAGCCACAAGATTTGCTGATATGATTCTTTCTAGAGATGGTTACCCTTTTTTTGATTCTTCTTCGAATCAATCCAACTTCACGTGATGATACACGTGAGGTTGGAATTCTTTTTTTCCATACTTAGTTTTTGCAATTTCAAATAATTTCGTTTTTGTATACGCTTTGTCCGTTTCCCAAGCAATTCCAAAATTAGCTTCAACATACCCAGATTCATATTGCATAGGGTACAAAGCATGCCCATCATAATAGTAAAGCAGTTTGTGATCCTGTAATTTGTTTGTCTCTTTTGAGAAGGAATCACAAGGAACTTGTTTTGTTAGTTGCTTTTGATTGATTTTCCCGTTTCGTTCGACTTGGCATTCTTTTGTATTCAATTCTTTTGTCAGGAAGAGAACCCACTCTCCCGATTTTTCAAACTGACCTCTCCCAACGACTTGGTGAAATACAATTTCTTTTGGATAGACTCGCCATTCTCGCCAAATTTTTTTAAACTCATGATTTGGTAAAATGTGAATTGTTTCCTTCCAAAACAATTGGAAGTTTTTGGATCCCATCGCCGATTTTAATTCAGTTGGTCTTTGGTAGGTTCCAAGGCTAAGATCCGAGTCTCTGGGAAACTCTTTTGGTAAGCTACGAATCCAGTCGAGTTTGGGTGTACAAAAGAGCGACGTGAATAAGAAGGCTCCCAAAAGAAGAGATACTTTCTTCTTTTGGGGGGAAACAATCTGATGATAGAATTTTTGGTTAGAACTGGAAGTAGATAAAATCTTGACCGCCATCCCCGAAGATTCCTAAGAGAAGTAAAATCACAACGGAAAGTATGGGGAGTAAAAAGTTTTGTAAGGGTTTCAATTTCTCATACACAAAAGGAGAATATTGGAACCAGTTGAACATGAGTCCAAGTGCAATGAAGGTAGGAAGTTCATCCACACGGCTGAGAGTGTCGCCTGTATTTCTAAGAGTCAAAACTCCTTTAAAAATTTCATACGAAACGCTTAGAGATTCCGCCCCTCTCGCTGCTGCCCGAAAAAACACACCAGAGAAAGAGAATATGATAAAAATGACAACGGTACGAACGACACTCGCCAAAGGAAAATGATCTGGGATGAATTTCTTTTTTCCTCTGTGTAAATACAAAGATCTCTCGATCCAAATGAGAGCACCAAGATATGCTCCCCAAAGGACAAAGGCCCAGTTGGCTCCATGCCATAGACCTCCAAGACACATGGTAATGAACGAATTGACATTGGAACGGAAAATGGTTCCCTTACTTCCACCTAACGGGATATAGATATAATCACGTAGCCAGGAGGATAAAGTGATGTGCCAACGGCTCCAAAGTTCACGAAAGGACTGAGAAAAAAACGGTCCTTGGAAGTTTTCAGGAATCTCATAACCAAGTAAGTTGGCAGATCCCCTTGCCATATCCGTGTATCCAGAAAAGTCACAATACACTTGTATCGCAAATGCAAGAACACTGAAGAAGATCGAAAAACTATCATATTTTGCGGGATCTAAATACAGAGGGGAAATAATGGGTGCTATGTTTTCTGCGATGATGACTTTCTTAAACAATCCACCCAAAATGAGAAAAATTCCCTTTTTCATTTTGTCTGGATCAATCGTTGGATTGTCCAGCTGCGGAAGGAAATCTTGCGATCTCATAATGGGTCCCGCAATCAACTGAGGGAAAAATAGAATGAACAAAAAATAGTCCAAGGCGGACATCCGTTTTTCGATGACGCCTCTGTGAATGTCCACTTGCACAGCGATGATTTGGAAGGTGTAAAAACTAATCGCAAGTGGTAAAAAGATACTCCATGAGCCAGAAATCTCTTTGAAACTTGGATACCCAGTTAACACAAATAAGGAATCCGTGATAAAGTAGAAATACTTAAAGAACGCTAAGTTAATAACGTTTAAAGCAACAATGGTAAAGAGAATGCTTTCGTGTTTTTCGCCCTTGTCTTTTTTTCGAAACATCCATTCGCTAAATCCATAATTGATGAGGATGACGAGAAGGAAGTGAAATAAAAAAGGAAAACTGAAATACGCATAAAAAATAAGAGAAGAGACAACGAGAAGGGGCTTTCGTCCCTTCTGCGGTATGTTCCAATAGATTAAATAGGTAAGTGCAAATAAAATTAAATACGGAATCGAATTGAATAACATGAATTAGGTAACCTTAAAAATTAGATATCCCAAAGATAAAGGAACTTAGCATTTGTGCCTGTTCCAAGAATTTTCTCTGCGATCCCTAATGAGATGGGATTCCCTTTGGAATCAGTTGCTTGGTAGATATTTTCAACAGGAACCTTTCCTCTTTGGTAGGTGATGATACGTGGAGAACCTTGTGGGTTTCCTTCATATCGGGAATGTTTCATGAGTTCGATCACAAAGTTGTCAAAGTAACCGATAAAATCAATCATCCCTTCTTTTAATGCCTGTTCTGCTGTGAAAATCCTTCCATCACAAATCTCTTTGAGTCGGGCTTCCGAAACTTTCGGACGACCTTTTTTCACCACTTCGAAAAAACGAGCATACAAACTATCAATGATAGATTGTAAAATTTTTCTTTGTTCAGCAGTCATTTCCGTTGTAGGAGAACCGAGAGCTTTGTTCGGTCCAGAGGTAAAAGATTGGTCTTTTACACCAATTTTATCTAAACCTTCTTTGACATTGATACCTGACATGATGACACCAACCGAACCTGTAACTGTTGTTGGGTGAGCTCCGATTGAATCGGTTGCCATGGCAATGTAGTAGGCACCACTCGCGGCCGTGTCCATAAATCCTGCAAAAACAGGAATCCCTTTTCGTTCTTTGAACTTCCTGATTTCTTGGTAGATGATGTCACTAGCAGTCACCGTACCACCTGGAGAGTTAATCTTAAGAATGACACCTTTGACGTCCGGGTCTCTCTCGGCACGTTTGAGGGATTCTTTGACTCGGACGACCATGGAATCAGAGGAAGGTCCAAAAAAGGATTCTCTCCCTTCATCAGAAATCATCCCTTCGATAGGAATAATAACGATTTTTTCTTGATCCTTTCCTGCAATGAGTTTCTCTTCGAATTCAGACTTGGTTGTAGGCGGGAACAAATTCATACTATTCCCAATGACACAGGATTCTGTAAAAAGAATCGAAAGAAGAACGGCGAAACGAATAAGACCAAACTTTCTTAAAGGCATACAAACCTTTCTAAGATGGTAAACTCTGACTTCAATCATTTTTGGGAGATAAATCTTGCACCTACTAAAAACAAAATTCTCCAGTTTTGGGACAGCACCCACTGGAGGTGGGCAGTGGATTCATTTGCACCTACAGTCGCCCGTTGACGGTTCCGTGATTTCAGTCGTAGCAGGACACAAGGCCCCCGATCCATTTTTTGCTTCTGGTTCTTTTTTAATGTTTCCTTGGGTGAATCGATTGGAGCCGAATCCTTGGGCAAGGGAGCCGTTTTACCCGAGTGTCCATTGGCTGACAGATGGAAATGGAATTCCTCTCCATGGACTCTTCCACAATCTCCCAAGGATCATCCTAGAAGAAAATCAGGGGGATTTGGAATCCATCGTCAAATTTTCCATGGAAATTCCGCAAACCTGGAAAGGGACCTTACTTTCTCAAATCCAAGTCACGGAAATTTACCAACTGTTTCCTTCTGAATTGAAAATCATTTATGAACTGAAGAATCACTCGGAGGTGGAATTCCCCTTTGCTCTCGGGATCCACCCTTATTTTCGCTGGAATGAGGAAGAGTCGATTGATGATCTTTTTCTGATAGGATCAGGATTTTACCAAATTAAACTCGGAGATTATCTTTTGCCGGAACGAGTGTTAGATGATCAGCTATTGCTGAGCGGGGAAGTGCCACTCCTCGGAAAAAATTTGGATGATCTATATGTTTCCAAGGAAACGGAAGAGGCCTACATCGGACTTTTCTCCATGAATAAAAAAGAAAAACTCCTGATGACAGGTGGGAACTTTTATCAAGTCTACACACCGCAAGACCGGAAGTCAATTGCCATTGAACCGATGACGAGTACGGGAAATTTTTTACATTTCCCTGGTGCTAATCCTAATCTAA
Organism: Leptospira sp. WS60.C2; assembly: GCF_040833955.1. Taxonomy (NCBI): domain Bacteria; kingdom Pseudomonadati; phylum Spirochaetota; class Leptospiria; order Leptospirales; family Leptospiraceae; genus Leptospira; species Leptospira milleri. Next base: position 1,001,579 of record NZ_CP162133.1, read on the forward strand.
TTCGGCCACAGTCTGAAAAAAAAATCGAATTTTCGATCCGTTTGGATCAATTCTAAAAAAAATCCATCTCTTTATCGAACAAACTGTCTAAGAAAAAAAGAGGATAGTCCCCCAATGTCAGATGCCGTAGTGAATGCTTGCAAACAAATCAGCAAAAATCTTTTGGAAATCAAATATTTCGCAGAGAAAAAAAACACTAGCCGAACTTCTGTTTACCGAGCCTTACAAGATCAAAAGATCAATGAAGTGGTAATTGGTAAAAATTCACGTTTTATTATTTTAGATGATGCGGCAAAGAAGTGGAAACCTGGTAGACAGGCCTAAACTCTAGTTCTTCTTCCTGGAGGTTGGTTTCCATCCAATCAGAAGAGGGGAACTCTTCCAATTGATTCCATATTTCGTTTGGAATCAATTGTCGGATGGATTTGGGAACTAACGGTTGTAATCCAAAGTAAGTTAACAGGTATTCGTCACTTTCTCTTTCGAGTGAGTATCCTAACAAACTGTGATAGACACCACCCAAAGTATTGTCTTTGTGTTTGTCCCTTGTGCGGAGATAACACTCGGCAATTTTTGGGTATGGTTTTTTGAATTTTTTCTCGTGGAATCGGTAACGAATCGCTTTCAAAAAACCTATCCGAATGACAAGTTTTGATTCACCTCCGTGGATTTGTAAGTGTTTCGATTCCAATGGATTTTGAACCCCATCCATCTCGAGAAACCCTTTCACTGTCTGTATGTTACCCAATCTGAGTTCTTTTGGTTGTTTCCAAAATGAAGAAATCCATTTGGTAAGTGATGGTAACATTTTTTTCGTTTTTAAACTTGGAAACAAATCCCACAAAATATTTGTTAGCTTCTTTTTGATTTGATTTTGAGACCGAAGAGGAAACAAGAACGAGTGTATGGATTCGAAAACATCCAGTGGGTATTGGAATTGAAAGGAAATGCTAGAATGCCCCAAAGGTTCTTTCCGTGTTTTCCAGTCCAAAACAAGAAATGGAGAAAGAGAGGAAAAACCATTCTCTTCCCATCGTAAAACCATCTCTAATAATTCTGTTTCCGATATAGGGAGATGTTCTAAGGAAATGGTCTCTTCGTAAGTTTTTGGGAATTTCCGCATTTTTTATACCATTCGGTCGATCTATGATAACAAGATGAATCATTTAGCCTTTGAGAATCAAAGTTTTTTATGGGGAAATGAGGCAGGCCCCATTCGCATCCTTTCGGAATACCTTCACCCGAAAGCGGAATTCCTGGAACATGGGATCACAGATACGATTGTTGTTTTTGGATCCGCACGGATTCCGTCCCCAGAAAAAAAGGATCCCAATTCCAGTTCTCCTCTCTCCTTGTTAAGCCAGTACTATGAAGAAGCCAGAGAATTTTCCAGGCTCATTAGTGAATGGGCGGATGTTTTAAAACGGGATGTCCCTGATCGAAACCTTCACATTTGTACGGGTGGGGGACCTGGGATCATGGAAGCAGGAAACCGCGGTGCGAAGGATGCTGGTTCGAAATCGGTAGCTCTCAACATCGTCCTTCCTCACGAACAACACCCCAACCCTTATGTAAACCCTGAGCTTACCTTCGAGTTTCATTATTTCTTTATGCGTAAACTTTGGTTTATGAAAACTTGCCGGGGAATGATTGCGTTTCCAGGTGGGTTTGGAACGTTTGATGAACTGTTTGAAACCCTAACTCTTGTCCAAACTGGGAAAAAGAGTAGAATCCCAATCCTTTTGTATGGGACAAAGTTTTGGACCGAAGTGATCAATTTCAAAAAATTGGCAGACATGCAGCTGATTTCAGAGGAAGACCTTCATTTGTTTGGATTTGCTGACAGTCCCGTGGAGGCACTTCGATTCTTTCAGGAAAAGATTCGTTTCGAATTGACCCATTCTGAGGGTACAAAAACATAGCGAAACAAGGTAATAATTATGGCTAGAACATGTGTAGTAACCGGAAAAGGAACAACGGCAGGGAACAACGTATCCCATTCTCATAAAAAGAATCGCCGTATCTGGAAGGTGAATGTCATCACAAAAAAAATCTTCTTGGAAGACGAGAACCGTTGGGTTCGCGTTAAGATTTCTACACGTGCTTTAAGAACCCTTCGTAAAAAAGGTTTGAAAGTGGCAATCAAAGACCACGGCGGTGATCTTTCCGCAATCACTCCTAAAAAATACGTAGGAATCACTCCAAAAGCACAAACTGCACCGACAGCTTAAATCCACGATTTAAGTTTGTTTGTGGGTTGAAACGATCCAAAAAAACACCTAATATCACCGAAGTTTACCGTCTTCTAGAGGCGGAATTCGGTGCTATAGAAACTCCCCTCACATATACAAAACCATACGAGCTTGCGATCGCTGTGATTCTTAGTGCACAGTGTACGGATGAACGTGTAAACCAAGTGACACCTGAACTGTTCCGCACCTTCCCCACACTTGAGTCCTTCGCAAAAGCGCCACTCTCCGCCATTGAGAAAAAAATCTTTTCCACTGGGTTTTATAAAAACAAAGCCAAAAGTATCCAAGGTTTTGCATGGATGGTGTTAGAAAGATTTGGTGGGGAACTGCCCAAGTCCATGGAAGAAGCAATCCAACTCCCTGGATTTGGAAGAAAAACTGCCAATGTGGTGCTTGCCGAAATCTACGGTGTGGTGGAGGGGTTTGTCGTCGATACCCATGTGAAACGGCTTACCAAACGACTTGGGTTCACCAAAAAAACAGATCCCGTACAAATTGAACGAGAGATGATGAAAATCACTCCTAAGGAAATGTGCCGAAACCTATCTCTTTACCTAATATTTCTCGGTCGTAAGTATTGTCAGGCACGCCGGACGTTTTGTTCGGATTGTCCTCTTTCTTCCCTATGTCCTTCTTATTCAGAGTCGGTTTCATAAGGCCTTCTTCCGTTTCTGATTCCTTTCTCTGTTTCCAAGAACGATTGCGGTCAGTTAAATTGATGGATTCCACTTTGTAATCCAATCGTATTAGATTTCGTTTGCGAAAAAACAAATTCAAGGTGCCAAGTCTACCATAGTCTTTGGGACATTCGACTTGGTGGACATTCGATAAGTAACGAAACCTGGCTTGTGATTTGCCTTCGACGAGTAAAAAAATGGGAAGTTCTGGATGGTTTTGCCAAGGGATGAGGGGGATTTTCATTTCTTCCTCTGGACTCACATAGACAATCCAACCATCATACTCCTCAATCTCTTTGGCGTCCAAAAGTCCGCTGATGGAACCTAAACCCAGTTTGACGGGACCGTGGTCCATAGCGATGGATTTTGTTAAGTTGAATCCATCGAAGGGAAATTCTAAGGGTTTGTCTTTTGCCCCAAAAGGGTACAACATGTACCCTTTTCCTCGTTTGAGGTCCAAATCCATCTTTTCGCGTTCCACAAATCCAAGGAGAGCGCTTAGGCCCCCGCGTCCTTCTTCATCCATTTTTGTGAATAAATCTTTCCCACAGTGGAAAAACAAACGCAAAGGGCGGTCTTCCAAACTTCCATGGGCGAAACTGGTAGAAAACGAAAGAAGGCATCCCATTGCCGAAACAAGGCAAAGGTTTCTTCCAAGAAAGGAAAGACGGATATTTATCATTTGTGACCTTGGTTCTAAGAACGGAAGATTTCGAAACAGAATGAACCAAAAAACCTGATCTCTGTCTAACCTAAGGGCAGAAAGGATGCCATGAACTTCTTCAAAAATCTATTTCTTTACGCTAAAATGGTTAAATTTTCCCACACACTCTTCGCTTTGCCCTTTGCTGGGATTAGCTTTGTCCTAGCATACCTCGAGTCCAATCTGGATACGGGAGACCTTCTGCGGATTGGAGCACTGATTCTTGTATGTATGGTGAGCGCTCGCAGTGCTGCCATGGGTTTTAATCGTTACGTCGACTCAGAGATTGATGAAAAAAACCCACGGACGCAAAATCGGGAAATTCCTGCTGGGAAAATATCCAAACTTTCGGCTCTTCTCTTTATTGGCTTGTCTTCCTTTATTTTTATCTTTGCTAGTTTCTTTGTGAACAAACTCGCCTTTCTCCTGTCCTTTCCTGCGCTCTTCATTCTCTTTTTGTATTCTTTGACAAAACGATTCACTCTATTTTGCCATTTGGTTTTGGGATTTGCCATCTCTCTTGCACCACTCGGTGCTTGGATTGCCATCACCGAAACCATCAGTCTTGTTCCAATCTTATTTTCCTTGGGTTTGCTCTTCCATATCTCCGCCTTTGATGTGTTATATGCTATTCAAGATATGGATTTTGACAAAAAGGAAAACCTTCACAGCATTCCCGCAAAACTGGGAGAAGGTAAGTCTCGTTTCATCGCAGTGATATTACATACTTTGTCTTTCGTATTTTTCATTCTTGCGGGAGTGAGCGCGGAACTCGGCCTTATGTATTTTTTCATCTTGTCTGTGATTGGAATTTTAGTATTGTATGAACACAAAATTTCTTACCAATACAAATCAAAAGACTTACCTCTTATTTTTTACCAAATCAATTCGTGGATCAGCGTAGTCTTGTTTTTAGCCATTCTCTTTGATAAATGGAACGAGTTTTTACTAAAGATTTCTTCAGGAATTAGTTTTCGATGAAACTCGTTGTCGGTCTTGCGGGTGCCAGTGGTAGTATGTATGCCGCAAGATTTTTAAAAGCATTATCTGAAATCGAAGGGGAAACCTATATCACGGCAAGCCCAGCTTCGCTTCGTATCTTTTCGGAAGAATATGAAACCACTGTCAAAACCACAGAGGACATTTTATCTTTTGTAGAAGAGACATGGAAGGTAAAACCCAAACACAAATTTCATGTACGTAATTTTTTTGATATAGGGTCTGACATTGCCAGTGGTTCCAATGTATGGGATGCCATGGTTGTGGTTCCCTGTAGTATGAAAACCGTGGCGTCGATGTCTGCGGGGCTTACGGAAAATTTAATTGAACGTGCGGCTGATGTGACTTTGAAAGAAAGACGAAGGTTAATTGTGGTTCCTAGAGAAACACCATACAACCGCATCCACCTTCGCAATCTACTGAGTTTGGATGAGGCAGGGGCCATCATCCTACCCGCCTCTCCTGGGTTTTACCAAATGCCAAAAACATTGGATGACCTGGGTGATTTTATTGCGGGAAGGATTTTTAATTTACTCGGTCTGCAAAATACTCTTTTCCCTAAGTGGGAGGGGTAAAGTTTCTAAAATACGCGGTTGGTTTCCCATTCTCACCTAAGCAAACATAGGTGATGTCACTTTCAATCACTGCGGCCATCTTACCCGTTTGAGGGTGGTTTGTGATCGCAAGGGTTCTGGAAGTGATGGAGGATTTTCCATACTTCACAATCTTTCCATAAATCTGGATGATGTCACCAGCACGAGCAGGGGAACGAAACACCACATTGTCCATACTCATGGTCACAATGTTGGTATACCGAATTTTATTCATGACATACATTGCCATTCCCTCATCAATCCAGGAGAGCATTTTCCCTCCAAAAAGATTGTTGTGGTAGTTTAAATCGTCTGGTTGGACCAAGTGTTGGGTGACAAGTTCCATATCCCGGAGTTTGTTCTGAATTGTCTCGACCATAAATACCAAAAAATATGTTTTCGATTTATTCGATACCAAAAACCCTAGAGAAAAGATTTCCGCCTTATGTACGAATACTCCCACAAAAACATTCTAGATACCTTACAATTTTCCAAAGAAGACCTCAATTTCCTAATCGAAAAGACAAACCGTATGAGTGCCTTGCATGAATCTGGAAAGGCTTTCGGGATCCTACACGGAAAACTTCTGGCATCCTTGTTTTTTGAGGCAAGTACCCGCACTCGGATGAGTTTTGAGGCGGCCATGGAACGACTAGGGGGGAGACTTATCTCCACAGTGGGATTTCAATTTTCCTCCATTTCGAAGGGGGAAACCTTATACGACACCATGAAGATGATTGAGGCCTACGTGGACATCGCTGTGATTCGACATCCTGTGGAAGGTTCCTCAAGGATTGCCGCAGGAGCAGTGAACATTCCTGTGATCAATGCTGGTGACGGAGCAGGCCAACACCCGACCCAGGCACTTCTCGATTTATATACAATTGTCTCAGAGAAAGGAAAAATTGATGGTTTGAACATCGCGTTTATCGGGGACCTCAAGTATGGGCGAACCATCCACTCCCTCATCAATTTACTTCGTCATTATCCCGTTCACTTGTATCTCATTAGCCCGGAAGAATTAAAACTTCCTGAAAAGTACAAAAAGAACTTAGAAGGTTTCCCTATGACTTGGGAAGAAACCACGGACATCAAAGCCATCTGGGATGCGGATGTTGCCTACGTGACGCGAATCCAAGAAGAAAGGTTTCCTGATCACAGAGAGTATGAAAAACTCAAAGACATCTACAAAGTGAATAAGGAACTTGTGCTTGCTTCCAAAAAAGATACAACCATTCTCCATCCACTCCCACGTGTGAATGAACTTTCCACAGATGTGGATGATTTACCAAATGCCGCATACTTCCGTCAGGCGAAGTATGGTGTTGTGGTTCGGATGGTTTTACTTTGTCTAAGTCTCGGAGTTAATTTTGACTAAAAAGATTTGGACATTGGAAGAGGCAAGGGAAGTCCTACCTCTTGTCAGAGACATCACAAGAGAATATTATCTCAAAGCAAGTGTACTTGCTGATGATGTGCGAAACAAAATGTTACCAGAAAATATTTTGGAATCCAAAGAGGAAGAAATTGGAGACATCATCAAACATTGGACAAACGAAATCTTAAATTTGAAAATTGATGTCAAAGGATTGTGGCTCGTAGACTTCGATCATGGCAATGGCTTTTACTGTTGGACATGGGGCGAAGAAGATGTGTTATACGAACATGGTTATCATGAAGGATTTAGATCGAGAAAACTCATAGAGGAAAATAAAGAAGAAAATGACTCAGATTAATGAAAACTATTTAAAATTAAAAGCGGGATATCTATTCCCTGAGATTGGAAGACGGGTAAAGGCTTATTCCGAAGCCAACCAAAATGCAAAAATCATTCGTCTTGGTATCGGAGACGTAACTCTCCCTCTTGCACCCACAATTGTGAATGCAATGGTAGACGCTGCAAAAGAAATGGGAAGAGCAGATGGATTCCATGGGTATGGACCAGAACAAGGGTATTCCTTTCTCATCCAAAAAATCATTGCCCATGATTACACGGCACGTGGTGTCCAAATCGCAGAAGATGAAGTGTTTGTTTCTGATGGATCCAAATGTGATTGTGGAAACATCCAAGAAATTTTTTCTCTCGATAGTAAAATTGCCGTCGTAGATCCAGTTTATCCAGTGTATGTGGATACAAACGTGATGGCAGGGAGAACTGGTGAAGTAGGACCTGATGGACGTTATGCGAATATCGTATATATGCCTGCCACTGAGGAAAATAATTTTGAGCCTGATTTTCCAAAGGAAAAAGCCGATATCATTTATCTTTGTTATCCGAACAATCCTACAGGGATGGTGGCAACCAAAGCACGTCTTACTGAATGGGTGAACTATGCGAAAAAAATGGGAAGTATCATTCTTTTTGATTCTGCCTATGAATCGTTTATCCAAGACCCAGAAATTCCAAAATCCATTTATGAAATCCCGGGAGCCAAAGAAGTGGCCATGGAATTTCGTTCTTTTTCCAAAACAGCAGGTTTTACGGGAACACGTTGTGCCTACCTCGTGATTCCAAAAGACCTAAAAGGAAAAACCAAAGCGGGAGAAGAGGTGAGTTTTAATTCCCTTTGGAACAGACGACACACAACCAAATTCAATGGTGTTTCGTATGTCACACAAAAAGGAGCAGAGGCTGTTTTTTCACCACAAGGCCAAGTGGAGATCAAAGAACAAATTTCTTACTACATGGAAAATGCGAAACTCATCCGCGAAGGACTAACAAAAGCGGGATACAAAGTGTTTGGCGGAACCAACGCTCCTTACATTTGGTTAAAAACCCCAAGAGGTCTCAAATCCTGGGAATTTTTTGACGAACTTTTAGGAAAGGCACAAGTGGTGGGAACACCTGGTTCGGGATTTGGACCGGCGGGCGAAGGGTATTTTCGACTTTCTGCCTTTGGAAAACGAGAAGATGTCTTTTCTGCCATCGAACGCATCCAAAAAATGTAAAATTTAGTCCTGGTTTTTCCCATAGCTCCGATATATAAAACAAGGTAGAGCTATGGGAAAATGGAAATTCATCCTCTTTTTTGCAATGGTTGTGGGTCATATCTCCCACATCAATGCAGTGTCTCCAGAACAAACGAATTTGGGGATTTTAATCTTTGAAAACAAAGAAAATTTAAATTTTATCAATGTGGCACTTAGTAATTTGGCACCTCCACAAGAAGAAAGCCAAACACAAACACAACCAGGTGCCGAAACACAAACCCCAGATCCTTCCAAAAAGAATTTGGATTTTGATTATTTCAAACTCCTAAAAGCGGCAAACCAATCTGACTTTAGCGGGAACATGTGGTATTTACAAAGTAACTACGTGTATGGGTTTCGCCAACTCAGACAAGCCCAAGGGGAACTCAAAAACATCTTTGAAATTGTACTCCAAAAGTATATTGAAGATGCAAGAGCACTTTTAGAAGCAGCAGCCCCAGCCATCATCCGATCCAATGATAGCAACGCCAAAGCCTTGTTACGTTTAGGTTTTCGTGACCTACGTTCCTCAGAAGACCTTTATACAACTGGTCTTAATTCCAGTCCTCACCAATACCGATACAAACTGACGCTCTACAAAGAAGGAATTTTGACTCTTCGCCGTGCCAAACGTTTTGCCATCCTTGCGATGATTTACAGCAAAACACCTGATGAAGACAAACCAGAATACCAATATCGTTCCAATGAAGACCTAAAAGAGGCACGTAATGAGGAAAAACAACGTAATTACGAAAAGGTGAGAGACACTTTAATCAACTTCATTGAAAACAAACGTATGGAGCGCACAGTGGTTCCGCCAGGCAATCCTGATGCGAAACCATTGGATCTACTCGAACAACATGATGACAATTACGGATTCATCACAGCCAAAAGATTAGATTTACTGCTCGAAGCCAATGCACAAATCAAAGAGACAGAAGGGGCAAGACGTGAGTCCGTTCCTCCTACTCCGAAGTTTGACGAAAACGGCAAAGCCATTTATCCAGAAGAGAAGAAAAAATAAGATGAAGTGGATGACAAGTGTAATCCTCCTAAGCCTTTCGGTAGGACTCGTTGCCAAAAGTACGATGTCTTACCGAGAACGGAAAAAACAATTGGATGGGAAGATCTCACTTGTAATCGATATCAAAGAACAATTAAAATTGGAACCAGAAGTTGGTAAAACATCTGTGGAATCCATTCGTGACCAAGTGGAGGAAACCTACCGAGTTGGCAAACGAGCGGACATTGAAAAAATGTTAACGCTTGCGGAAGGCGAACTCCTTGTCACACAAAGAAAACTCTGTACACCCATGGAAGACGCAGCAAACGGACTCTACCAAAAAGCCATGGGTTTATGGATCCAAATGGAATCTGATGAAAAATCAGGTCAAATTCGTTTGGAATGGGACACGAAAGAAAAAATCCAACGTTACCTTGTGATGGCAAAAAGCGAAAAAGACCATGCAAAAGAGTTTTATTTGTCCGGGAACTACCAACTTTCCTTACATACATACAAACGTTCGCTAGTTTATAGTTTGTTATCATTACGCTCTCAAAAAGCAGAAATTCCGGAAGAATACCAAACTGCTGATGCAGCCTGGGTCCAACCCATTTGGATGGGCCTTCATAAACAAAAGCAAAGTTCCATCCAACAAAACTAAAAAATTTTCATTTTCATTCACACCAAATTTCAAAAACTGACTGCTTAGTGAAGTTTGAATCACTCTATCGTCATTTTTTGCTCACAAGAGCCAGCCATATTCCCGTAGTCGGCGAGAAGGGGGAACTTGTGGGTTTGTTATCCAAGGAACGAGTACACCGTGAATTGTCGGATCTTGGAAAAGAAAGAGAAGACCTAGACCAAATCCCAATAGAAATCCTAGAAACAGAATTAAATGAATCTGTCATTTTGTATTTCAAAGAATCATCTCTCATTCCAGTGATTGGGATCAACGGGGAAAAGATAGACAATTGGGACAAACCAAGATTCCTTGCAGCCTTCACAAAATTAGAATCCAAACAAACGAGAGATCCGAAACTCGAAACTATCGAAACCAAAATCGAGAAAAAAAAAGAAAACCTCGATTCCGTCCAGTGGTTTATGGAGCTCATCCTCTCGCATTTCCCCGATGGACTTTTTGCAAGTGATGTTTCTGGAAATACAATTTTTTACAATGAAAGTTTTGAAAGAGATATTCTCACAAAACCCTTGTTTGATGATTCAATTGAAACGGCGGAAAAGTATCTGCATAATTTAAATCGAGAAGTTCTTGCGACTTACTTAAAGGAACATGACTTAAGTTTGGGAAAGGATCGCGATACCAATGTCCTTACAACTCTTTTGCCAGATTTACAATCGCAAGTGAGAATCATCACGTTAAAGAAAGAAAAGAAAGTCGTTGGGTTTTTATACCACTTTGCTTCCACTTCCTCTGGCTTTGGAAGTGGAAAATCCAAATCAGAATTTCCCGATTTGGATTTGGCCTTCCATTCCAAATTGCCTCTCGAAACGGTCCTTGCCGAGATGGAAGCACACTACATTCATAAATCTTTACAAAGAAATTCTCAAAATATATCCCACGCAGCAAGTGAATTAGGAATTCCAAGAACCACATTACAAAATAGAATTCGTTTCTTAAATTTAGCCGAGCGTTTCCAAAATCAGAAAAAAGACAAACTTGTCATCCCAAGGAAACGCCAAGAAAAACAGAACATAAAGGGGAAGGAATCATCTCAAATTCAGGAAGTTCCCAAAAAGAAGCCAAATCTTCCCAAGAAAAAAACAAATCCTCAGACAAAGAAGAAGGGAAAAGACAAGGATTTGAGTCAGAAGCAAGGGAAAAAACAAACGAAAGCGAAGGAAAGATCCAAAACCACAAACAAAGCAGCCAAAAAGGCAAAAAAAAGACGTTGACGAAAATGAAGGAAAAACGATTTTTTCATTACCGTTTGAGAAAACACCTCCGCACTTCGCTGTTTCACTTGCATACGTAACTTGCACAAATGGTTTCCCTATTTTTATCAAATACTCTAACTAATCAATGTAGAACAATCTATGGCATCACGCAAACAAGAAGAAATCCAAGTTAATCCCTCCGAAGAACCAACAGAATACACGAACGGCATCATGGACCAAGACGATGCTTCCGAACCACCGAAACAATTTAAGAAAAAAAAGAGCCGTTACGAAGGTCCGATTCCTCCACCTCTTGATTTAGTCGAACTCAAGAAAAAAAACATCAATGAACTTGCAGACCTTGCAAAAGGTTTAGGGGTTGAAAACACTCATGGTTTGAAAAAACAAAACTTGATGTTTGCTCTTCTCCAAGCACAAACCGAAAAAGACGGACAAGTGCATGCGGCAGGGGTTATGGAAAGACTTCCTGATGGATATGGGTTCCTTCGTTCACCTGACTACAATTATGTGCCAGGTCCTGATGATATTTATGTTTCTCCATCTCAAATTAAGTTATTTGGTCTTCGTACGGGAGATACCGTAACAGGTCTCATTCGACCACCAAAGGAAGCAGAACGATTCTTTGCGATGTTACGTGTTGAATCCATCAATGGGTTCCCTGTAGAAGTCGCTCAAAAAAGAAATTTGTTTGATAACCTAACACCTCTGTATCCAAACGAAAGGATCAATATGGAATTTGATCCTAGCCATTTGGACACTCGAGTGATTGATCTTATGTGCCCGATTGGAAAAGGACAAAGAGCACTCATCGTGGCTCCTCCTAGAACGGGTAAAACCGTTCTTATGCAATCCATCGCCAATGCCATCACTCGTAACCATCCTGAAATTTTTCTCATCGTTTTACTGATTGATGAACGTCCAGAAGAAGTAACTGATATGGCTCGCCATGTAAAAGGTGAAGTTGTGAGTTCTACGTTTGACGAACCAGCACAACGACACGTACAAGTGGCGGAGATGGTCATTGAAAAAGCAAAACGACTTGTCGAACATGGAAAGGATGTGGTCATCCTCCTTGACTCCATCACAAGGCTTGCTCGTGCATACAACCAAGTGGTTCCTACTTCTGGAAAAATCCTTTCTGGTGGTGTGGACTCCAATGCTCTCCACAAACCAAAACGTTTTTTTGGTGCCGCTAGAAATATTGAAGAGGGTGGTTCACTCACCATCATCGCCACTGCTCTCATTGATACAGGATCCCGAATGGACGAGGTGATTTTTGAGGAGTTTAAGGGAACGGGAAATATGGAAATCCATTTGGACCGAAAACTCGCCGACAAACGAATTTTCCCTGCCATTGACATCAACCGCTCCGGAACAAGGAAAGAAGAACTCCTCCTTCCGCAAGACACCCTCACTCGTGTCTTTATCCTTAGAAAAGTACTTTCTCCTATGAGTATCACCGAAAGTATGGAACTATTGATTGAAAAAATGCGTGGCGCGAAGACAAACGACCAATTCCTCGCCAGCATGAATACGAACTAAAAGGGCCACCATGAAAACTGACATCCATCCAAAATACGTTGCTGCAAAAATTAAATGTGCTTGTGGTACAGTGATTGAAACACGCTCCACTGCAGGGGACATCAGTGTGGAAATTTGTTCCAACTGCCACCCGTTCTTCACAGGAAAATCAAAACTAGTGGATACAACAGGTCGCGTAGACAAATTTAAGAAAAAATACAAAATGAAATAAGAGGCAAAGCCTCTTATACCGTCTAAGAATCAACGGGGGATCACTCATGGCAGTAATGGACTTTGCTCGCTACAAAGAAATCAACGACCAAAGGATGAATTACCGTGAGATGGAAGACGCTACAGTCGTTTCGTATTACCGAAACACTGGTTGCGGTGACGGGTATCGCATCTATTTAAAGTTAAATGACAGCTTAGTTGTGGAAGACGCAAGTTACACAACGACTGGGTGTGGTTTTGGGATTGTGGCACTTGCCATGGCAACAGAATACGCCAAAGGTAAGTCCTTATCGGATTTAAAGAACCTTACCCCGGAAACCCTAGAAACATTATTTGAATTCCCTGAACGTCGGAAAAATTATCCAGAATCTGCTGTCGCTGCTCTCAAGAAAGCAGTAGAAGACTATGAATCAGGGCAAGGTGTTCCGAAAGAAAACCGCATCACCAAAGCACAAACTATGGAACTTCTCCACAAGCAAGGACACCTTCGTGGCGCGAAGTTATCCAGTGTTATGTTAGAAAAAGAAAAGTTAGATGGTGTCGATTTTTCGGGTGCTGACCTTCACAATGCTTTCTTACAAAATTCAAGTTTTGTTGGTGCCAACTTCGAAGGGGCAAACCTCAAAGCTTCTTTTTTCAACGGAGCCGATTTGCGTAACGCCAATTTTCGTGGTGCTGACCTACGGTTTGCAAAATTGGCTTCAGCCAAGATTGAGGGAGCTGATTTTACAGATGCAATTTATGACATCGGCACTCGCGTAGACCATAGCCAAATGTACATCTTTGATGTGATGAAAAAGGCAGGGAAGGATCTCTATCTTAAAAAAGAGGATGGGGAATGAAACCTGGCGATAAAGCAAAACTCACGAAACAAACTTTCCTACACAAAGGAATCTTTATTTTTACTGGTTCCACAGTGGAAATCAAAGAAATTCAAAATGAGAAGGCGATCGTCGTTTACAACGATAAAGAAGGATACCCGCACGATTTAGAGATGAATCTTGCGGATCTGGCACCAGTTTCCTAAGCCCGATTTTCTTGACACAAATGCAGAGAATCGTAACGTATTGTTAATCCAAGTATGTTGATTCAAAGCCACCGTCAGGAAAACCACCTGTTACTCTCCATCCAAAGGGACGTCCTGATGGAAAACTCGCGGGAATTTTACCAAGAGTTTGAAAAAGCAATTGAAGGCTCCAATTTCGGTAAATTGACCATGGACTTTCAGTTGGTGAAGTTTTTGGATTCCAGTGGGATCGGTGCCGTCATCAAAGCATCTTCTGCTCTTCACAATCGGGGTGTTGAAATTTTTGTAACCAACCTAAACAAAAACCTCAATTCCGTTTTCCGTCTCTCTGGCCTCAATCATATCCTTTCCATTTTGACTTTGGATGAATACCTTTCCAAATTTCCAGAGTTCCAAAAAACTCTCGAGGCTTAATCTATGAAACTGTTTCGAATCGTATCTCTTTTCTTCTTTGCCATCGTATTCTTTGATTCTTGTTCTACTGGTGTTAAATCCAGATCTTTACTCTTTCGCAGTAATGAGTTTGCGATTTATACAGTCAATCGTGACCGCATCAATGTAAAACAAGAATCCTCTGTTGCGAAAACATTTGCTCACCCTGTTGAACTCACGGAGGATAAAATCTTAGACCTCCTCGGAAATATTCGATTTCGAGAAGAAAGTTCTTACGGAGATGTAAACCAATACATTTTTGAAGAAAAAGAAATCAAAGAGTTTGCTTTAGATTTAGTGGATGGATTACAAAAGCTGAAACCTAATCAACTTCTTCTCGTCATTTCGAAATACAATCCGGTAAAGTCAGTCGTATCCCACTATTCACGGACTGCTTTTTATATTTGGTCAACTGACACTTCGATTGAAATTCTTTTTGGTGAATTACAAAAAGAGATCACTTACGATGAACAAGGGAATTATTATGACTGGTCAAACATTCCTGATATTCCGTTTGAACATTTTCCTCAATCCACGTATGTATTACAAGGACAGGGTTTTAGTTTTAAAAAAGTAGGTGGATTTCGAAATCGACATTGGCTTGTGTTTGATAAAACCGACTTGGCAAAATTGAAATTTGAAAAACGGAAAAAGAGCTCCAATGAGATTTCTAAATCGGTGGAAGCAGATCTAAAGCCAGAAAAGAAAATCTTACGTGATGAAGAAGATGGAGTGTTGTTAGAGGAGTAGGTCGTCCTCTTTTCTGATGACATTTCGTTCCGTTTGAATGGAACCATCGGTTCCTAAATAAAATCGAGTTTTTCCCACAAGTGAATTGATCCCCATCCGATAATTTTTCCCTGCACCAAAACTTAAATCCACACCAGGAAACACTTCCCGCTCCACATCCACAAATGCATCAGGATTTGGCTCATACGATCCAAGAGCGGTTTCAAATTGTTTGATTTGTGTTTCTAATACTTTCGTAAACTTATCGTTTGCTTCTTTGAGTTTGGTGATGGTTTCTTTTTCTTCTTGGCTCAGTTCTTTCTTTTGGCTTTTCTCAACAAGTTTGGTCAATGTGAGTTGGACTTTGTGTAATGTGATTTCCTTTTCCGAAATTTCCTTTTTCATCCGATTGAGTTCATCTAACAGTTCTGGGGGAGTTCCAATGGCCACTTTGGTTTTGGTTTCGACAACCGCGCCGAGTTTCGCACACGTAAGTGAATTACCTGCAATGATTGTTCCTCCAATCACTTCTCCTCGACCACCCATCACACGGATCAAATCTTTTGCGGATATCTCAGAATGCATAACAGCTTCTTCCACAAAGATAGATCCTTGGGCAGTGAGTTTTCCTTGTTCCACAAACCTGGCATAGATATTTCCTTCCGACTCAATGTATCCTTCTCCTCGTCCCATAAATCCACCTGAGAGGACGATATCACCTTTGGCTTTGAGAAATGCCTTTCCCACGGAGTTACGAATGATGATACTTCCGCTGGTGGTTAAGGCAAACCCATCCCCAATTTTTTCTTCGACAATGATGGTTCCTGGAAAATCAATATTTCCTGTGGAATAATCGACTGCTTCTAATTGGATTACTTCATCTACTTTGATTTCCCAAGCAGCAGAGAGTACGGGTCTACCTGCAATTTTCGCGTACAACTTGTCCCCTTTTAGTTCCACATTGGGTCCAAGAATCCATTCTACGGATTTTTCTTCTTGGTAAGGAAGAATCGTTCCTGTGACTGTTTTGCCAAATTCTCCTTTTTTCGGAGGGATTTTTTCGGCGATGAGATCCCCTGGTTTTACTGATTGGATGACACCAATATTTTTATAATTGATTCTGCCATGTTCGTCTTCTTCTAACTGCGGTTTGTTGTCGGAGCGAAAGTAAATTTTAATTTCACCATCTTTACCAGGAATGGGAGGGATCCCTTTTGCGAATACATGAGGAACAAAAAATTCAGGATTTTTGATTTGGGATTGGATTACAGAATCTATAATTCCAACTGAAACACCCACAGCAGCAATTTGTTCGCGAAGTTGGTATTCTGTGAGAAGGGGGCCTCCATGTTTAGGAGGGTGGAGAACCATTTTTGCTTCCATTCCATCATCGGAAACACTGATATCTGCATAGGAAGGAACGGGATCACCCTTGGACCATGTCCCGATTTCGACTGGTTTTCCATCGGCTAGTACGACAATTTTTTTGAGTTGTTCTGTTTGGTATCCTTCCACACCAAAAAGTTGCACACGTGCGAGGACATCTTTGTATTCTACTTTTTTACCTTTGGCACCAGGTTTTGTGATTTTTAATATGGCTTTGCCATTTGCATTTTCAATTTGAAAGTATCCGTTTTCGGAGGCTTCCAAATCTTGCAGGATTCGGTCGGTATAAGAGTCAGGGCCTGGCATTTACGTATATTCTAACAAATGACGAACCACATCCTCTTCGCCATCCGTTTTTAATTCCAATTTTGGAGTCATTCCATCTAATCTTGTAATGGTTGTCAGCACTTCTTCAAATTCACAAGAAATAATTTTTTCTAAATTAAGATAGGCTGAAGAGAAATACAAATCAAGTGCACCGACTAAATAGAGATATTCGATAAAGTCACCACGATCCGTATAAAGAATGGGAGTTTTTGCATAATAACACTCTGCTAATATTCCATACCCAGGCTTTGTACAAACAAAATCAGCGGCTGTCACCAAATCAGGATAATAAGAAACATCTGGAACCAAGATCCCTTCTTTTTGGATCCCTGGAACTCCATATGCAACGAGTTGGATGTGTTTGGGTAAATTCTTGGTTTGTAACCTGTGGCCTTCGAGGCCATACGCACCGAATGAAAGTAAGATGTATGTGATATCTTCTTGGAATCCAAATTGTTTACGAGCCATCTCTTTTGAAAGAGATGGTTTTCTACCCACAAGACCAATGTTAGTTTTTTCTAGAAAATTGGGCATGGGGCAATGGAAAGGTAATACCAGTGCTTCGGTGGCAAACCCATATTCCACTTCCAGTTGGTCGCTTAGAGTACCAAAATAAGGATCTGTTTTGGCATAATTACGATAGATAAAATCCCAAGTAAAGTTTCCAAGAAAGATACTGGGGATTCCTACTTCCAAAGCAATCGTAATAGGAAAGGACGAACTATCTGTTAGGATCAGAGAGATTTGGTTTTCCTTGCAGTATTTTGTTTCTTCTTTTAAAAGGGAAGATTTGTCTTTTTCAAACTGAACGAGCTCCTCTTTTGTGGTTTCCATATCGATGGACAAAGAATCTTTTTGAGAGATACCAACATCAAGTTTCAGAGATCTTAGTTTTAGTTTTGGGTGGTGAAAATCAATAAAAGAGATGCGAGTGCTCACCAAATGAATTTCTTCGATGAAATCTTCGCTTAGCAAACGATTGATGATATTGCCGGAACGGGAGATATGGCCAAATCCATGGCCTGAAATATAATAATAGAGTTTCATTTAGATCTTTGGCGAATCGATTCATACAATACAATGCCACAGGACATAGCTAAATTGAGTGAATCTGCTTCTCCGAGCATAGGTAAATATAAAGTTTTGTCTGAAAGTTCCTTTGCCATCGGACTTAAACCGTATTGTTCGCTTCCAAATAAAAAGACGGATTTTTGTTTCATGTCCACGGAGCTATACAAGGTTTTACCTTCTGGTGTGACGGCATAACATTTGTAGCCTTTTTTTTGAAACTCCACTAACACCTGTTTCAGGTCTCCCATATAAACAGGAAGAGTGAAGATGGTTCCTGTGCTTGCCCGAACGACATTGGGATTAAAGAGATCAATCCTTGGATCTGTGACAATCACAAGGCCGACACCTGCTCCTTCGGCTGTACGAAGGATGGTGCCCAGGTTTCCTGGTTTTTCCACACCTTCTATGATAAGGATGGGATTGGTTTCGATCGATTGAATTTTTTCCCAAGGGACATTGGCATTCGGTGTGTCTGCGACCGCTATCAGACCATCCGGACGATCTCTATAGGATATTTTTTCAAAAATCTTTCTAGGTAATTCGAAAATTGGACAACGTAAGGAACTTATAAGTGTTTCTTCGTTTTCTCCTAAAAAACATTCAGGAGAAACAAATAAACTAGTAATTTTGACAGGCAAACAAGGGATAGGTGAAGTTGGGTTTCCTGTGATGGCTTTTTTGATTTCCCGATACCCTTCGATGAAAAATTGATTCTCTTCATCACGATTTCGTTTTTCTTTGAGACCACTCACCCATTTGACTTTCGGGTTTGAGAAACTGGTGATGGTAAATCTTTGTTGTTTCATAAGACTAACGTCGATCGATTACGATCTTTGGAAAAAGGTACAAAATCCAGCAGGGTATTTTTTCCCAGAAGTCTCTGGAATGAAAAGTTCCGTTGTTTCATAAGAACCTTTGGTTTTGATCCGAGAGGATAAAATGCGTTCTAAGGTTAGCGGGCTAAATCCTTGGCTATGGCAACTAAGAATCACAAATTCCGGTTTGGAATCCGAAAGTTCCATAAGAGCATCCATGAGTTCCGATAAATTTTCTTCGATCTTCCAAACTTCTCCTTTGGAGCCGCGCCCAAAACTCGGAGGATCCAGGATAAGGCCTTGGTATTTTTTCCCTCGTTTGATTTCTCTACGGATGAATTTCATCACATCATCCACAATCCATCTCACAGGTTTGGAATCAAGCCCTGAGAGTTTTGCATTTTCTCTTGCCCAGTCTACCATTCCTTTGGAAGCATCTACATGGCATACACTCATCCCTGCATCAAGGCATGCGAGTGTGGATCCACCTGAGTAGGCGAATAAATTTAAAACTTCAAGGCCTGATTTTCTTTTTCCAATTTCACGAATGCGGTTCCAATTTGTTTCTTGTTCGGGAAAAAGGCCAATGTGCCCAAAGGGTGTGAGTTTGATTTTAAAGGTGAGACGAGAAAATTCGATCGTAAAACTTTCCGGAACTTTCTTTTGAAAATTCCAATGACCGGAGCCAGAATCATTTTTGATATAAGTGGCATGTAAGTCTTTCCAGATTCCAGGCGTTTCCTTACCGTAAGCGGAAGTAGGGGAGGATCTTTGTAATTTGTATCCACCCACAATTTCTAATTTGGATAAATCTCCAGAATCCAATAATTCGTAACTTTTTGTCATACCAATTCCAGGAAAATAAAGGTTAGGTCATCGTCCCAGTCTTTTATTTCTCGATGGGAAAAGGACTCGAGTTCCTGGATGAGTTTGCCTTTGAATAAATGATTTGGTAGTTCCCGATTCGTTTTTAAAAAATCAACGAGACCTGCTTCTCCAAACATATTCCCTTTTGGATCAAAACATTCAAGAACCCCGTCACTCAAAAGTAAGATCCGATCTTTGGGATGTACAGGGTAAGTGACCTCATCGATTTGGATTTCAGGAAAGACCCCGATGATTTTTCCTTTCGGATGGACCTTAATGATCTCTCCATTGGCTCTTTGTAAAAAGGCACTTGGGTGGCCCGCACGTCCAAATCTCCAAACTTTTGTTGAGGTATTGAGATATAGATAAGAAGCCGTAACATACTGTGGATTACAGTTTCCATACAAAACTCTATTCATCCCTTCTAACACTTGTTTTGGGGAGAAGATGGATTCTTTTTGTGTGGTAAAAGCTACTTTTCCCATTGCTGAAATGAGAGAAGCTGGGATTCCATGTCCAGAAACATCACATAATACGATACCCAACTCAAATGGATTCGGAGAGTGGTATTCGTAAAAATCACCCCCTACATCTTTCATGGGTTGGATGTAGATTTGGATTTGCAGATTTTTTACATCCGGATTTGTTTTGGGAAGTGATTGCATAAGAATATCGCGAGAGATCTTTCGCTCTCTCCGAAGGCTTGTCACTTGTGCCAAAGCAAGGTCTTTTTCTTGTCTTAGGAGTTGGATTCGATCAGCTAATGCAAATGCAAATAAAGTAATGTCCGCAAGCGATGCGATGGGAAATAACATTTCCTCTAAAAACGAGTTACTTGGCAATACACCAAACTTGAGAAGACCATAAATGATACAGGTCAAAAGTAATAATAAAAATGCGATAGAAATATAATAAAAAGAGCGAAGATGCTTTTTAACTCCCCATACTAAGATACAGAGCAAAGTCAGGCAAATACAAACAGAAAGCCAACTTACACCAATCGAAGCTTCCGCTACGCCGCCAAATAATGCGATAAATACGTTAAACAAGGAAAAGGCGCCTAAAAGTTGGTAGAGTCTAGATGTGCGAGGAAGTCTAGCCTTGATCTTTAAGAAATTAGCAGTGAATAATACAAAGAAAAACAAACAAAGGCTAAAAAAGACAGGAATCCCGACGCGTTTCCAAAAGTAAGAATCGGGAACGAAAAAGTAACCCCAAAAACCAAGGAGTGATAATTGACCAAGCCCAAAAAATAAAACGTATCCTATATAATAAAAATAACTTTTATCTCGAACAAAAAATGCGATCGCAAGATTATATAAAATAATAATTCCTAAACTTCCAAAAAATAATCCATAAATCCATTGTGTTAAATAATCTTCCCTTTGAAGATTTCGTTGGTTCGTAAAGATTAACGAAAATTGTAGCGAAATGTCAGATCGAATGGCAATGAGGATGGTTTCTTTTTGATGTCCCATTCGAAAAACAAAATTCCTATGAGGAATTTCTCTTTGAAACATTGGTTGGATGTGACCAGACTTCGAAACAGTAAAACTATCACTATCGTCTTTATGGTATAATTCCACCATGTCGATGTTATGTGCTTGGATGAGAAGTAATGGGAATTTTGTTGGATCGGGGAAATGGTTGGGATCAAGTCGTAACCATAAGGTTCCTTTTAAAAATCCAAAATTGGCAAAATCATCCTCTATGGATTTGAATGTTCCTTCTTTTAGAACGGAATCTACGGGAACAGTCGATTTGGGATCAATCCAATATTTGAATTGTTTTGTTGAAACATACCGTTCCCCTTTATCTTCCGTATTCTCAGAAACAATGGGACTTGTTATCAAAGAGAAAATGGTTAAAAGGAAGAAGGTTTTTATGTTCTTAGGTTTCAAAGGATGTAATGGACAAGGGAGGATTCCCTTGTCCATTGGTAGATCGACTTACGCTTGTTTTTTTGCGGCTTCGTAAGAAATTTCTTTTGGACCAGTGTAAATTTGTCTTGGACGACCAATTTTTAAATTCGGGTCTTCAATCATTTCCTTCCATTGAGCAATCCAACCCGGCAATCTTCCCATTGCAAACATCACTGTGAACATGTTTGTTGGGATTCCGAGAGCTCGGTAGATGATTCCGGAGTAAAAGTCAACGTTTGGATATAGTTTTCTTTCTACAAAGTATGGATCATTGAGAGCCGCTTCTTCCAATTCTTTTGCTATGTCGAGAAGTGGATCCTTGATGCCAAGTTTGTTTAATACTTTGTCACAAGCAACTTTGATGATTTTCGCACGTGGGTCAAAATTTTTGTAAACTCGGTGACCAAAACCATTCAATCGGAAACTAGAGTTTTTGTCTTTGGCTTGCTCTACAATTTTTTTAACAGAGAGACCACTTTTTTTGATTCCTTCGAGCATTTCTAAAACTTCTTGGTTGGCTCCACCGTGACGTGGTCCCCAAAGTGCAAGGATTCCCGCTGAAATTGCTCCGTATAAGTTGGCAAGAGAAGAGCCCACCAAACGAACAGTTGACGTTGAACAATTTTGCTCGTGGTCTGCGTGTAAGATGAGAAGCAAATTGAGTGCAGATACAATTTCTGGATCGATATGATAGTCTTCTGCGGGTACTGCAAACATCATATTCAGAAAGTTAGATGCGTAGTCCAATTCATTTAACGGGTGGATGATTGGTTGTCCAATGGACTTTTTGTAAGCATACGCCGCGATGGTTGGGAATTTTGCAAGTAAACGAATGATGGAAATTTCTCTATGTTCCTCATTCATTGGATCATAACTATCTTGGTAGTATGTAGATAAACATCCCATCATACATGACATGATTGCCATCGGGTGTCCATCTTTAGGAAATCCATTGAACAGACGTTTGAGGTCTTCATGGATCATTGTATGTTTGGTAATGGAACTATTCCACTCTTTGAGTTGAGTTTCGTTTGGAAGTTTTCCATAGATGAGTAAATAAGCAACTTCTGTAAAGGTTGACTTTGCTGCTAAATCTTCAATAGGAATTCCACGGTATCTAAGGATTCCTTTTTCTCCATCGAGAAAGGTAATTTCGCTTGTACAAGCACCTGTGTTTAAATAACCGGAATCAATTGTAACATAACCGGACAATTGGCGGAGTTTTGTAATATCAATTGCCTTTTCGTCTTCACTTCCCACAACGATTGGAAGTTCGAACTCTTTTCCATCCACTTTCAGAATAGCCTTTTCGGACATATCTTCTCCTGTATTTCTCTGTCTATTTCAAAGAATAGACGGGGGAAATGGTGGGGAAAAGCCATTTTTTATAGCTTATGGTATTTTTTCATGATATCGTACGCGTAAAAATTCGAAACGACAATGCGACAATAGTCTCTTGATTCTTTGTACGGTAAGTCCTCTAAAAAATGGTTAAAATCACCTGTATAGACAGATTTTTTCCATTTTCGTAAATTGCCGGGGCCACCGTTGTAGGCGATGGATGCCCATTTTAATTCGTTCTCATTCGATTTGAGGAGATAAGCTAAAAACTTTGTGCCGAGGCGAATGGATGTTTCGGGTTCATACAAGGAATAGGAACTGATTCCCATCCTTTGCGCCAGTTCCCTTCCCGTTGCAGGCATAATTTGCATGAGGCCTCGGGCGTTTGACCTTGAGGTGGCTGTCTCTTTAAAAAAGGATTCCTGTCGCATCAGTGCATACACACTGTCCTCAGAAATTCCATTTTCATTCGCATATCGCGATACAATGTTTTGGTGTGGTCTTGGATACATCCGTACAGAAAGGGATGTTGGAAGCAAGATAGGATCATCCGGGATTAAATACCGTTTCAAAAGAGATCTAGTGTGAAAAGCCGTATAGTACGTGTTATGTGTCAAGTCACCAATACCAACTAGGATTTCATCTTTTTCGTCTTCGGATAAATTCTCTCGTTTGACATGAAAGTTTACGAGATGAAGTCCAAGGCTATCTTCGCCCACGCGGAAATATTCTTTGGCAAGATTTAAAAGTTTGTGGCCTTGGATTCTGGAACTCATCCCACCAAGTTTGTTTCCTAGTTCATAAGAATCTTTCGGATAGACAAACCCCAAGTTACGACCAATCAGAGCGCTTGATTCTTCTGGAATTCCTGCTGTGTAGGATAGATATTCAAACAAATATTCTTTGTTGTAAGTCGGATTTTCTGGTTTGTTTGATTCTTTGATGATGGAGAGAAATTCTTCGCGAATCACGCGAGTGTAATAGGATCCAGGGCAAAGAGCATAATACCGTTTCAGTTCTTTTTTTAAACGTTCTGTTTCCCCATTTTCTTTTAAAGAACGTAGATACCAATAGACTAGTCTTCCTTTCACAGGTAGGTTGGGTATCTCAGAAAGGGCTCTTTCAAATTTGGCAAGAGGTGCATATTGAGATTTTTCCCCTTTTCGTTCGACTAAGTATTCAATGAGTCGGTCTTGGTAGAATAAATTGAAAGGATATTTTCCTAAATATAAAATTAGATTTTCGAAGTAGAGTTCCTTATCACCTAACCTGTCGTAGGAGGCGGCAAGTACACGATAATATCCTGCGTCTTTTCCTGGGAATGTTTTTAAAAGTTCAATGGCTTGTTGGAATTTGTTTTGTTGATAAAAGGTATCAGCAAGAGTCACAATCCAAGAAGAATCCATCTCGACAAAGGATTTATTGGCGCGTAAGACACGAAAGAGTTCATTGACTTTGCCAACCTTTGTGAGAGTGGAAGTTAAATGTTTAAACCCTTCATAATAGTTCAGTCGACTCGAAAATAATTCTGGTCTTGATCGAAACAATGCTTCTTTATCATTGCTGTTGATAGCAGGCAAAAATAAACTGAGCTCGGAAGGATTCAGTTGTAAAATGTTGCCACTACCTTTGTATTTACTCCAATCAGAGGCAATCATTTGAATTGTTTGATCCTGAAGCCCGTCTTTTTGTAAACAGTTGATCCATTCTTCGATCGCACCTTTTTCGTCACCTAAAATGAGTTTGGCTTTCCCGTATCGATACAGACTATCTCCCGTTAGTAGGTATCGTTTGTGACTTTCTTGAAGGGATTGTACTTTTTCGATGATCTCTTTCCATTGGTTGTTTGAGGCAAGTAAACGAATTTGTTCATCGAGAACCCGTCGGCAAATGGGGTCCTCCTCCATATTGAGGCGATTTAAAAACTGAATCCTTTCGCTTGGTGTTAGGTAATTTTTTGCAGTGATTTCATTGTAGAGTTTCCAATAACTTAGCTTAAATAAAGTTGTTTGGAAGGGCATCGTCTGAGTGAGAATTTTTTTTGCTTCTTCTTCATTTCCTTCAGTGACAAAAACACCTCTTACAAGGGACAGTAAATATCGAAAACGTTTCTCCTTGTCTCCGTTAGGTGATTTTTCATGAAATTCGATCAGAGAATACACTTCGCTTTCACGCGAGGGGGTTGTATTTTTGAAATGATTTTCGATTTGCCCCCACTGGTGGGATTTGATGAAATAATGAAGGTCTGTTTCGGCAAGTAGGGATGTTGTGAAAAAGAGAAGAATTCTACTTGCTAACCAAAAATGCCTCATGCATACTTCCTATGATTACGAATTTAGAGAGGGAAGGTTCCCCTCCTTATGAGCTTACAAACAGAATACAAACTGCGCTGGCCAGAATATAGAATCGAATTCCATCCAACGGAAGAAACGCCTAAAAAAGTCTCTCTTCCTGAGTTGTGGCCAAACCTACGTGCCTTTTTTTCAGGCAATCAGTCTCGTTTTGCAAACTACCTCTTTTATTTATCGACCGATTTCTCTGGGGGGTTCAGCCTTTGTTCGGTTCTGGGAGAAAATGATGCAAACTTCCGCTTCCATGACCCTGTTTTACAATCCCCGACGACGTTTCCCAAAGAATGTTTAGATTCCATCTGGAAGTTATGCCAAAATCGTGAATTTGAGGAAATGGAACGAGAAGATTGGGAGCTCATCGGATTCGGGCTTTTGTATCTGGGAAACATTCCAGAATTTCGACGTTGGGTTCTCATCACAAAAGAGTTTTTTGGTCAATCCGATGATAATAAACGTTTTTTAGCTCTTCTCGGTTGGGAACGATCCGAAATTCAATTTGAAAACTCCATATTGCATATGTTAGTTGAATATGCCAATGGTCGTTTCGAAAAAATAGATTTTAAAACACTCGTTGATTCACTTTTACTCGAGTCTCATTGGCAACTTGCTGGAGTTTTATTCCACGCCATTGAACTGGGTTTACTTGCAGAGAAAGATTCCTTCCGCATTTGGAAATTCATGATTGGTTTTTTTGACGAATGGGAAACTTGGGAAAAAGAAAAGTTTTTATATGTTTCCCTTGGAAAACTCCCTCCTTTTTATGCATTACGTTATGCGAAACGATATCTAACAAAGTATTCTTTTGCTAAATACCAATCTGATTTAGAAACAGAACTTCGTGGAGATTGGATGAGTGGTAATACGTTTGGTTATGAACTAACACACTCTATGAATCCGTGTGTTGATACTGTAGTTCGTTTCCAAAGAGAAGGAAAAAACTTTGAAGAAGAATTAAAAGCGGATTATAGTTTAAAACCGTATTCGTATTTACTCCCATTACAACTGGCATGTATCCAGTTTGTGAAAAAAGAATATGATTCATTCTTAACATATTATCAAAAGTGTGGAAGGCTTAAACACCTACCAATGATTCTCAATTTATATTGGAGAGTTTTGTTAGAAAAAGGGGAGAAACAGCTAAGTTCTGCCATCAAACGATCGCTAGAGAATGGAAATGAATCCATAACATTACCAGAAGGTTGGGAATAAAATGCCTCTTTCACAAGAACAGATTATGGAACTCTCCAAATTGCAAAAAATGCTAAAGAATTTGGAGAAAATTGAACGAAGTGCAAAAAATGACTTACAAAAGGAGAGAGTCGCTTTTGACATTGAACGTTACAGGCGTCGTATGCAAGAAGTCTCACCTGATGGAATTCCAGACAACTTGGAACAAACCATGCGGAATGCGAAAACGAGGGAAGAAAATCCGGAAAGCCTGAAACATAAAATCATTTCTCAATACCCAGTGATGAAAATTTCGCCGAACTCCAACGATAGTGAAATCAATCAAATTGGAACCCTCATCAATATTATGGATTTGGAATATATCCCTATCCTTGGAGATGCTCACATAAAGTTTGATTACTCCCATGCGACAGAACGTGACTCCGTACTTAAGTACATGGAGAATTTACGTAGAAACATGAAGATTTTAGTAGAGACAATTGAAGAATATGCCGCTGCAGACAAACAGGAGTTTCGTGAACAGCTCTCCCGCATGAAAAACAAACAGTCTCGCATTTTTATCGCAGAGTCTTTTGAGACCTTGGGTAAATTTAGAGACTTCCTTGTAGCCGTAAACACGGACATCAAAGAAGGGAATAATGTCATCATGAATATGGAAGAGCCGATCAAATTCAACCCTCGTTTCGAAAAGGCAACTGTTTTGGAAGGTAGATCCATCATGGAAGGTCTTCGTGAATTTGAAGAATTTGCCGAAGAAGCTTGTGATTTGATTCGCCTACCGTCATTTCGAAAGTAAAAAAACCTTTTCATTCCTAGGGGGACGAAGGAGACTGTGAAAAATCACATACACGGACTCGCAAACGCATGGCATTAGTCAAAAATCAGACCGAAGTTACCAATTCAACTATTGGTGAGAATTCCTACTTCAACGGAAAATTTTTCATCAATGGATCTCTCAAAATTGACGGTAAATTCGAGGGGAAATCCCTCCAGGCCGAACACCTTTACATCGGTGTCACAGGAAAGGTCAAAACCAATATCACTGCGGCGAGTGTCATTGTAGAAGGGATTGTTGTGGGAAACGTGACGGCAAGAAACCGCGTGATGCTTCTTCCGACATCCAAAATCCTCGGAGACATCAAAACACCCGAGCTAATCATCCAAAATGGGGTGATCTTAGAAGGACGTTGTATGATTTCCAACGACCTCAAACACAGTGCCAAAGACCTCATCGAGTTAGAATACTCCAAAGATTCTTTGAGTGTTGAAAAGATTTTTGGGAAACAACCAAACGCCAAAGAATAATTGAAAACCATTCTGATTTCGGAAGGAGATCCCACGAGTATCAATTATGAACTTTTGGGTTCCGCCTTCCCACTCTTACAATCCTTAGGAAAACACCACCGCATTTACCTTGTCAGAGGAGCTCACAACCAAACGCTCCCTCGTCTCAAAGCACTCAAAACACCGATAGACGAACCTGGATTTTATTCCCTTGATTGGAATCCCACAGGTAAAACCAAAACGTTTGTTTTAGGAAAACCTTCCAAGGCATCAGGGAAAATGGCATACGACTCGCTCCTTGCAGCCATCGACTTCCAAAAAGAATGGGGAGGGGATCTCATCACTCTTCCTCTCTCAAAAGAATGGGTACAAAAATCTGGTGTGAAAGGATTTCGAGGTCATACCGAAGCCTTAGCCGAAGGTTACAAACGACCTACCTTTATGATGATGTCAGGGGAGAGACTCAATGTGATTCCCCTCACCACACACGTTCCCCTAAAAGATGTGGTAAAAGAACTAAAACAATTTAATTGGAAAGAATTGAAAAACGCCATCACAAGATCTCCTTACTTACACAAACCAAACATTGCTTATTTGGGCCTGAACCCACATGCAGGGGAAGGCGGAAAGATTGGCACAGAAGAAATGACTCTACTGAAAGTGGGAGCCAAAGCATTACGGCAGGGAAAGTTATTCGTGGAGGGGCCACTCTCTGCGGATTCAGCTTTTTTACCAGGAGCGAAACCGTACGATTTGTATTTGGCCTGTTACCATGACCAAGGACTCATTCCATTTAAATTGCTTGAAGGAAAGAAGGGCGTGAACATAACCTTAGGTTTGGATTTCACTCGTGTCTCTCCTGACCATGGTACTGCCTTTGGCATCGCAGGAAAGGGATGTGCGGATCCTACAGGACTTATTTCCTGCTTAGAACGACTTCTGGAGACAAAAACAAAACCAATATGACACTTTTGGAAACTCTTGCTTTTCCCGTTTTATTCATTTGGTTTGTGGGGCTTCTTCTCACTTTTTTTCGAAAGGACCTCGAGCCACATTGGAAGTTTTTTTTCTTTCTCGTGTTTTGTTTTTATCTCGTTCAGTTTTTCCCAGAATTTTGGCTTGGGGTCACCAGGTGGAAGGAAAACCCTAAAGCGGAAGCCTTACAATGGATTTCAGCCATGGGAAATTCCCTCTATGTATTTTTATTCTTTTTGTGGCCCCTGGTTCTCATTCGAATTTATTATTCTGCATCCAACAATTTAAGTAAAACCTTGATCCCAGCACTCGCGTATGGGACGGTATTGTATTGGGCATTATTTTTTCTTTGGACTTTGTATTCAAAAGAGTTCAATGAATGGCTTCATCAAATATTTTCAAATAAGTAAAGAAAGGGCATACAATGGCAGTTCCATTTATAGATATCAAACGATTTGAACCAGGATTTTTGGACACCTGGAATGAAAAAGTAAAGTTCATGTCAGAAAACGCACAGTTCATTGGTGGAAATGAAGTCACTGATTTAGAAACAAACCTTGCCACTTGGGCAGAGACCAAATACGCAATTGGTTGTGCGAACGGAACCGATGCCTTACAACTGGCACTTCGTGCCGTGGGAGTGGGTCGTGGAGACAAAGTATTATTACCTGATTCTACTTTTTGGGCAACTTTCGAAGCCGTTGTGAATGTGGGAGGAGATCCTTATACTGTGGATACAAACCCAGTGGATTTACAAATGGATTTCCAAGTCTTCCAAGAAGCAGTCGAAAAAGTAAAACCAAAGGCCGCTCTAGTTGTCCATTTGTATGGATGGGGAACTAGCAAAATTGAAGAACTCAGAAAGTTTTGCAAAGAAAAGAATGTGGCCCTCATTGAAGATGGTGCGCAATGTTTCGGCGTAAAACACAATGGAAACTCTCTCTACAAAGATGCATTGATTTCAACAACATCCTTTTATCCAGCAAAGGTGTTAGGTGCCGCTGGTGATGGTGGAGCTGTTTTTACTAATGATGAAGAATTGTCCGTTGTCACAAGACGCCTTGTCAACCATGGAAGAACATCGCATTATGAACATGGACTTGTGGGTTGGAACTCAAGACTAGATTCTTTACAAGCTGCCTTTCTCAATCTTTCCTTAAAACACTTACAAAAGAGAATCGAATCTCGAAAAGCTTCGCAAAACATCTATTATAAGGAATTACCAGGTCTTGGGATCGGAGTGATCCAACCTCCAAAATCGTATGAGGAAAATGGATATTGTAACGTAACCCTTGTGGATCCGGAAATCAGACCAAAAATCGAAGCGGTTTTAAAAGAAAAAGGCATTGGTTTTGGAAATATTTACCCAGGTGCTATGTCAGACCAACCAGGAGCAAAACCTTACCTCAAGGAACGTTTTGGAAAGGATGAAAATGCACGTCGAATTTCTAAATCAGTTCTCAACTTTCCTTTGTTTGCCTATATGACAAGTTCTGAAATGGATGAAGTGTTAAGCGCGATCAAAGCGTATAACGCAAGTAAGTAATGGAAAAACTTCGGGTAGGTGTCTTTTTATTCTTTTTACTCATCCTTGCGGTCTTAACCTTTAGTTTGTCTAAAAGTTGGCGCCTCTACGATGGTGGGTATGAAGTGACTGTGGAAACTCCAGAGTCAAAAGAAAAGGATACCTCGCCCGAACCCACAGACAGCCTCGATTTAGAAGATGGGAATGGGAAAATCTATTGGAAACAATACTTTATCTATCCTCATGGTCTTGTCACAGAATCGGGTGGGTTTGGACCCGATGGCATTTTATCCCATGCACGGAATTTGTATTCCATCAGTTTAAAAGATGGAAAAATCCAAAAACTCTTTCCTCGTGATGTTTATATCTGGGATTATTTCGCTAGTGAATTTGCTAAAAAATCTGTGGCAAATACCATAGATGATCCCAAAGAAGATGTCTTACAAATTGAGAAAAAACTTTTGATCTTTGCTGTTACAGAAGATAGCAATTTAGATGGTGTCTTAAATTATAAGGATCATAAATATGTTTACCTATTTGATCCTGAAACGAATAAACTTGATTCTGTTTTACCTGTAGGATTCCACTTTCGAAAACTTTTATTCAATTCGGCAAAAAATCACCTCACTTTGATTTTGGGAAAAAATCCTGAACCACAACAAAATAACCAACGTAAAAAACAACCTGAACCAAGTGTCAAACTACACGTCTACGATTATGATGTGGTATCCTCCAAAGGAATTCTCAGCGGAACATTGGAATCTCTTTCTTCCCAAGATACGATGTAATCAATAAAAAACCCCAAGAGATCTTGGGGTTTTTGGGGCTTTCGTGTTTCCAACAAATTGGAAATTGGTTCATGAACCGTGATGGGTTTATGCACCAATTCCTTGTCTTAATGAGATTCTAGTGTTTAGGACAATGCATCCTTTACGAGATCTTCTTGTTCTTTCAAGTGTGTGACTACGTGTCCGCACGCAGGGCTTGGGAATTCCGAACGTCCTGCGTAGTGGAGGCGTTTGTTTTCTGGCATCACGGCTTCGATCCGATCTCTTACAAAGAACCAAGCTCCTTGGTTCTTTGGCTCTTCTTGTACCCACACAAATTTTTTCAGTTTTCCGTAACTGGTGATCATTTGTTTGATGTGGTTTTCAGGGAACGGATAGAGTTGTTCGATTCGCACCACAGCCACGTTTTCTAGTTTTTGACTGTCGATCGCCTTACGTAAGTCATAGTAAACCTTTCCAGAACAGAAGAGTAACTTTTCTACTTTTTCTGGTTTCGCCACAGGGTCAGGAAGGATCTTTTTAAAGGCACCCGTTGTAATGTCTTCCAAACTAGAAGCAGCCTCTTTCAATCGAAGGAGTGACTTTGGAGTCATGATGATGAGAGGTTTTCTAAAACTTTGTAAAATTTGACGGCGTAGGATGTGGAAGTACTGCGCTGGTGTGGTGAGATTTGCCACTTGGATATTGTCCAAAGCACAGAGTTGCAAGAATCGTTCGAGTCTTGCTGAGGAGTGTTCTGGACCTTGTCCTTCGTAACCGTGTGGCAGTAAACAGACAAGACCAGACATCCTTTGCCATTTGATTTCCGAGCTGGAAATGAACTGGTCAAAGATCACCTGAGCATTATTTGCAAAGTCACCAAACTGTGCTTCCCACATCACAAGGCTACTTGGATCGGCAAGAGAATATCCATACTCAAAACCGAGACAAGAGTATTCAGAAAGGGAAGAGTTCACAATTTCGATCTTTGCTTGTTTGTCGCTGATGTGATTGAGAAGGGTGAGTTTTTTCCCATTCACAATATCAGAGAGGGTTGCATGTCGATGAGAGAATGTTCCCCGTTGTGCATCTTGTCCCCCAAGCCGGATCGGGAATCCATTTTCGAGAATGGATCCAAACGACAAGGCTTCCGCAAAACCCCAATCAATGGGGAGTTCTCCCGTACCCATTTTTTTACGATCTTCTAACACTTTGATGTGTTTAGGATTGGCATTAAAGCCTTCTGGTAGGGTAGTCACTGCTTTTACAATGCCACCTAATTGTTGTTGGAGTAGTTCCGTATGCACATCGGAATCAAGTGGTTCTTTCGTGTAACGAGACCAAACACCACCGAGTGTATCGACTGTAATGCGAGTGTCTTTTTCCTTGGCTTGTTGGAAGGAATTTTCGAGCCCTTGGAGGATTCCATCTTTGATGAACTGAATTTCATCAGGAGTGATGTCCCCACGTTGTAACAACTTTTGTTCGTAAAGAGCAATTGTTTTTGGGTGTTTTTTGATGATATCATACATCTGTGGTTGTGTGAAACTTGGTTCGTCTGTTTCGTTGTGACCAAGACGTCTGTAACAAATCAAATCGATGATTACATCTTTTTTGAATTTTTGGCGGTATTCTAACGCCAGTTTTGTGACTCGGTATGCGGCTTCTGGATCATCCCCATTCACATGGAAAATCGGAACTTGGAATCCTTTAGCGAGGTCTGTTGCATACAAAGTGGACCTGGATTCACTTGGGAGTGTGGTAAATCCAATTTGGTTATTGATGACAATGTGGAACGTTCCCCCCACAGTGTACCCTTCCAAATTCATCATGTTAAACGTCTCTGCGACTACACCTTGGCCTGCAAATGCGGCATCTCCGTGGATGGCAACTGGCATATATTTAGAACGGTCTAAGTCCTTCCCCATTTCTTGGCGGGCACGAACGGATCCAAAAATGACGGGGTCAACAGCCTCTAAGTGAGACGGGTTAAAGGCAAGAGAGAGTTTTACTTCTTTTCCGTAATGGGTCATCACATGGTTGGAATATCCCAAGTGGTATTTTACGTCCGCATACCCGAGTTGGCCTGGGTTTAGTTTTTCTTCGAACTCTGCAAAGATAAGACCGGCCGGTTTACGGATGATGTTGACTAACACATTGAGGCGTCCCCTGTGAGCCATACCGATCACAAGAGCATCCATTTTATGACCACCCGCTTCTTCGACAAGAGTGTCAAGCATGGGGATCATGGTTTCCCCACCTTCGAGCGAGAATCTTTTTTTCCCTACGAATTTTTTAGCGAGGAAGTTTTCGAAACTATCTGCTTGGTAAAGTTTTTCAAACAAACGTAAGGCGGTTTTTTTGTCGATGGGTTCGTTGTTGGCAAGAGGTTCCATTTTGTTTTGTAACCACTCACGTTCCTCATCATTGACAAGGTAGTAGTGTTCACAGCCGATTGATCCGCAGTAGGTTTTTTCAAACCAATCAATCACATTCCTCAGTTTCGTTTTTCCAAGATTTGCAATCCCTGAATCCACTTCCGTGTCTAAGTCAGATGGTTTGAGTGCTTTGATTTTGAGATCAATGAATTCGCGGTTTGGTTTGTTGATCCCAAGTGGATCAAGATTTGCCGCTAAGTGACCTTGTCTTCTGTATGCATTGAGAAGGTTGATGATTCCAAAGTCACTGAGAGAAGAGTCTTTTCTGTGTTCGGTGGATGTGTAATTCACATAACCATTTCCATTAAAACCGCCACCATTCGATCCCTGTCCCGCGACCGAAGATCGTTCCAAATCTTGGAAAAAATCAATCCAATCTTTGGATAAGGAAGAAGGGTCTTCCTTAAACTGTTTGTAATACTCTTCTAACAATACAACGTTATCGCCGTATAAACTCATCATCTGATCGGTTGTCATAAATTCTCCCTAAAACAACAAAACAACTGTTATATTACGAATGGATGGACCATTTCGCATCAGCATCCATCGCCGCTTCTCTGAGGACTTCTGAAAGAGTCGGGTGGGCATGTGTCGAACGTGCAATGTCTTCGGCACTGGCACCAAACTCAAACGCTACTGCTGCTTCTGCAATCATGTCAGAAGCTCTTGGTCCTACGATGTAGACTCCGAGCAGTTTGTCCGTTTTTTTGTCGGCTAGGACTTTCACTTGTCCGTCCGTTTCGTTCATGGCTTTGGCACGAGCGTTGGGTTTGAACATATACTTACCCACTTTGTATTCGATGCCTTTGGCTTTGAGTTCTTCTTCACCGAGACCAACCCATGCCACTTCCGGCCAAGTGTAAACGATCCAAGGAATGGCTTTGTAATTCACATGACCATACTTTCCACAAATGAGTTCGGCGACGGCAATCCCTTCGTCTTCTGCTTTGTGCGCAAGCATCGGTCCATCAATCACGTCCCCAATGGCATAAATATTAGGAATGTTCGTTTGGAATTTGTTTGGTTCGACTTTGATACGACCACGGTCTGTCATCTCGATCCCAATTTCTTTGGCACCAAGTCCATCCGTGTTCGGACGGCGACCAATGGAAACAAGCACCTTGTCTCCTTCGAGAATTGTTTTTTTGCCGTCTTTCCCTTCGATTTCGACTTCAACTTTTTTTCCTTTGACCTTGGCGCCATGTACTTTGGTTTCAAAGAGGAAATTGATTCCTTGCTGAGTGAGAAGTCTTTCGGCAAGACTTGCCATCGCTTGGTCAGCCGTTCCAAAAAGGCGTGGCATCAGTTCCACCACAGTGACTTTGGCACCAAGGCGTAACCAAACGGATCCTAGTTCGAGTCCAATGACCCCGGCACCCACAATGATGAGGTGCTCAGGAACGGCATCAAGGGCAATGGCGTGGTCTGAGGTGACGATGTTTTTTCCATCCACAGGGAGTGGAGGGATTTCAATAGGAGAGGAACCAGAGGCAATGATGACGTTCGTTCCAGAGATGGATTCTTTTTTCCCATCTTCTGCAGTGATGGAAATTTCGTTTTTAGACACAAAACTTGCATGACCCAAGTAACGAGTGATTTTGTTTTTTTTCATCAGGTAGTCAACACCTGCTGTCACTTCACTCACCACTTTGTCTTTACGAGCCATCATCTTGGCGATGTCAATTTTGACATCTTTCACCGAGATTCCATGGTCAGCTAATTTATGTTTGGTTTTGTGATACTCCTCCGAAGAATCGAGAAGGGCTTTGGAAGGGATACATCCAACGTTTAGACAAGTCCCCCCGAGAGTTTTTCTTTTTTCAATGATGGCTACTTTTTTGCCGAGTTGGGCTGCGCGAACCGCAGCCACATACCCACCAGGACCTGCCCCAATGACAACGATATCGTATTGTTCCATAAAGTGCTTATACCTCAAAGAGGAGTCTTGTTGGATCCTCTACCATTTCTTTGATCTTCACAAGGAACTGCACGGCTTCCTTTCCATCCACAATTCTGTGGTCATACGAAAGAGCGAGATACATCATAGGACGAATCACAATTTGGTCATTCACAACTACCGCGCGTTTGACGATGTTGTGCATTCCGAGGATTCCTGATTGTGGAGGGTTTAAGATAGGTGTGGACATCATCGATCCATACACACCACCATTCGAGATAGAGAAGGTTCCACCTTCCATATCTTCCAAAGAAATTTTTCCGTCTTTCACTTTACCTGCAAGTCTTGCGATCTCCTGTTCGATCTGTGCAAAACTAAGTAGGTCAGCGTTACGAACAATCGGAACCACAAGTCCTTTTGGTCCACCCACAGCGACTCCGATGTCGTAGTAGTTTTTGTAGACAATGTCTGTTCCGCGAATCTCTGCGTTGATCGCAGGGAATGCTTTCAGAGCTGCCACGGCTGCTTTGGTGAAAAGAGACATGAACCCAAGGCCTACACCGTGCGTTTCTTTGAACTTGTCTTTGTATTTATTACGAAGTTCCATGATGGGCGCCATGTCCACTTCATTGAATGTGGTGAGAATGGCTGCCGTGTGTTGTGCTTGCACAAGTCTATTGGCAATGGTTTGACGAAGTTTCGTCATTGGCACAACGGTTTCTCTAGGTCCTGCATTGGCCGATACCACAACCGCTTTTGGAATTTCAGGACTAGTTTGTGCGGCCTTAGAAGTGCCAGCGGAGCTTGCTCCCCCTTTTTCCATATAAAGGATCACATCTTCTTTTGTGATTTGTCCGTTACGACCAGTGCCTGTGATTTTGGAAGCATCTAATTTATTTTCTTCAATGAGTTTACGTGCGGCAGGAGGAAGTTCTTCATTCACTTTGCCTGTGTTAGGTTGTGCACTTGGAGTTTCTGCTTTGGGAGCAGGTGTTCCTGAACTTGCCGGTGCGGATGCCACAGCGCCTTCTTCGATGGCACCAATGATGTCCCTAACATGCACCACATCCCCCACCTTTTTGGTGATGGATTTTAAGACCCCAGACGTTGGGGCTGGAATTTCTAACGAAACTTTATCTGTTTCTAAAATCGCGAGCACTTCGTCTACTTTGACAGCGTCGCCTTCTTTTTTGGTCCAAGCACTGATGGTTGCTTCGGTTACGGATTCCCCCATCTCGGGGACTTTGATTTCTATTGCCATGAAATATTCCTTAGCAGGTTTTTAGAGAAAAATAGCGTTTTAGAGGAGTGAGATCCCATTTGAATCTAAGACTACCGTAACTTGCCCAAAGGTTAAAACGCAAGCGGAAAAAACGAAAAGACCTTGAGTTTCAGTTCATTTGTCTATGTTTAGCAAGTATGATCCGTTCTTTCCAAGGCCATACACCTTCTCTTCACCCCTCGTCCTGGGTGGCACCGTCTGCGGACGTTTTAGGGAAGGTCACAATCGGTGAAGATTCTTCCATTTGGTTCCAATGTGTGCTCCGGGGTGATGTGAACACCATCACCATTGGCAAACATGTGAACATCCAAGACATGACACTCGTACATGTAGCAAGAGATTTGTATCCAGTGACCATTGGAGATTATGTATCCATCGGCCACCACGCCACGATCCACGGATGCACTCTTCGCGATCATAGTTTTGTTGGGATGGGGGCCATGATCATGGATGATGTCGAAATTGGAGAATGGTCCTTTGTGGGTGCAGGGTCCCTTGTTCCCCCAGGCAAAAAAATCCCACCTGGGGTTCTTGTGATGGGAAGCCCCGCCAAAATCATCCGCGACATCACAGACAAAGATAGAGAAATCATTACACGCACTGCCAATAATTATGTGAAGTACAAAGAGAACTATCGTAACGAAGGGATTGGGGGCACATCCCTTTCCTAAGGGAAAGGGACCGGGTCATTCGCTCCAATCTTTCGCTTTCGCGAAAGGATTTCCGCTGCTACCCCTTGTGCGGAAATCCGCTTGCTAAAGGGATTTGATTCTGAGAGAATCGGAGAATCTATGAAATTTGAATTTCGCCTGGTTTTAGTCACTCTCTCCCTTTTTTTCCTCTCTTGTAATTTTCACTACTTCGCTCTTGCAAACGAACCACAAGGCCAACCTGGGAATCTCGACAAAATCTCTGGCGATAAAATCCGCTTCCACCTCATCCGTGTGGAAGAGTCTTCAAAAGCGAATTTGTATAACGCACCTGCATTGGAATTTGAATTAGCAAAATCGAAACTTTTTAAACTGAGTCGTTCTTCCAAACTCAATTTGACTTATACAACAAAAACAGGAACAGATTCGGCTGGGATTTCGGCTGTTATGTTTTTACTCACGCTTGGCATTTTTCCCTCCTTTGTGGAGACTCATTCCAATGTGACTTTCACTCTTATGGACCGAGAAGATAAAAAAATCATCCGAGATTATTCGTATCCCATCCAGGGGAGACGTATTGTTTCTTGGCTTACCATTCCGTTTTATTTGGTGATACCGATTTTCTCCGATTCCGTCGATGGTGGTTCGAATTTCGAAACTTCTAATGTTTCTTTGCGGATGTTAGTCGAAGCATTTGAATCGGATTTGGCGAAGGACTGTTTGGAAAATCCAGAACTACTCGAAATCTTACGAAACAAAGGAAATGAATCGATCGAATTGTAAAGAGATCGGTTTTTTACACTCGATCCACTAACAATACCGTAACATCATCAGCAAAATCATTGGAGCCAACATAATCTTTTGCGGATTGGATGAGGTTGTCAGCTGAGTTTTGTGCATCCACTTTGATTCCATTGATAATGGCTTTTTGAAATAGTTCGTCATTATAACGTTTGTTATGGTCCTTTGACATGTGCTCTGTGATACCATCGGTAAACAATACCAAACGATTGCCTGTCACAAACGGAAACGTTTTCTCTTCGTAAAATAAATCAGGGATTAGACCCAAGATTTTTCCTTTCACATCAAGTTGAGTCACCGAACTTGTTTCTTTCACCAATAAAAAGGGAGGATGATGGCCTGCATTGGCACAACGGATGGTATTGTTTTTAAGGTCTATGATCCCATAAAATGCGGTAAGAAAGTTACCTGCCAGTTTCCCAAACAACATATGGTTGAGTGTTGTTAAAAACAAAGAGGGACTTTGTTTGATTTCAGGTTCAAAGTTTTTTAAAACCATATGAGACATCGCTGCAAGAACGGCTGCAGAGAGTCCATGCCCCGATATGTCGGCAATCAAAATAGAATATTGGAACTCATCCATTTGCGTCACATCATAAAAATCACCTCCCACTTGTTCGAGAGGGATATGGGACACACCATACTGTAATTCTTTTGTTTTGGGCAAAACAGATGGCATGATCTTTTGCATGATGTTTTTTGCACGACTGAGTTCCTTTCCCGTATCCACAATCTGGTGGAAGAGTTGTGCATTTTTAATCGTATTACTGAGTCGTGCGGCTATGTTTGTGAGAAGATCTAAGTCAGAATGTTGGAACGCATACCCAGAGAGTTTGTTATTGATGCTAATCACACCTAAGAGCTCGTTTTGATAGATAAGAGGTGCTGAGATCAAAGATTTGGATTCAAAACGATAGGGCGAGAGTTTGTTATAACGCGGATCCATATCCAAATTATGAATCAGTAAACTTTCTTTTTTTTCGGCAACCCAACCAGAAACCCCTTTCCCATAGGGAACTTTGATTTGGTCATAGGCTTCTTCAGGGATTCCTTTGGCAGCAAGGATTCCTAGCTCTTGTTTGGCGGGATTGGCAAGGTAGATGGTTCCAGAGGAAGCCCCCAAGTATTCTAAAACTCGGTGTAACATCCATTTCCCAAGTTCGTTCAGACTTTTTTCTGAAACAGAAAGTTTTTCAAATTCATAGAGTAACGAAAGTTCTAAGATCCGTTTGTCTAAACTGTCTTTGGTGTTGGCATTTTGAATGGCAGTGGCTGCCACCTCTGAAAGGGATACTAAATATTCTAAATCCGCATCATTAAAGATTCGGTCATTCGTTTTATTGATGACTTCCAATGTTCCAATGAGTGTATCTTCCACAAAAAGTGGAACGCAAATCAGAGACTTAGTTTTGAAACCTGTGCGTTTGTCCATACTGGGATTGAATCTTGGATCTTTGTAAGCATCTTCGATGGCGATTGGTTTTTTGTCTTTGGCAACCATGCCGACAATTCCCTCTCCTAATTCCAACCTAGCATATTCTTGTATGATTTCTCCCTTTTCTCCTAGTGCCACTTCACAATATAGAAATTCATCATTTTCTAATAAAAATAAGGAACTTGCCTCGGCTTCTAGTAAATCTTTGGAATACAACATGATGAGGGGAAGCAGTTGGTGCAAATCCAAGTTTGCATTCAAAATGGAAGAGATGTGAAGGAGGCTTCGGAATTTACTAAGGCTTGTTTGTGGATCGGTCATACAGGCAACAGACCAATCTTTCCCTGGCTTTCCCTTTCGTCGAT
Source organism: Leptospira sp. WS60.C2 (assembly GCF_040833955.1). NCBI lineage: Bacteria > Pseudomonadati > Spirochaetota > Leptospiria > Leptospirales > Leptospiraceae > Leptospira > Leptospira milleri. Next base: position 1,041,320 of record NZ_CP162133.1, read on the forward strand.
TTAGAATTTTTTATGTTTTTAATTGAAGTTAGGGATTTGAGTTGCCAGGTCTTGAAATGATTTTTACCTCGTTGTGAGAGGCTCAACAAATTTGACTTTAAAAAAATCAGTATCGAAATGCACCTCCCATCGCTTTCTTACATTCGTTATCCTATTCACTTTTTCTCAATCCTTTCTTTTTTGTAAAAAAGAAACTGATTCTAATGAAGATTTGTTAACAATCCTTTCCTTAAACTTGTATGCACGTTCCTGTGTTGGTCAAAATACATTCCCTTCCAATGGATCCGTTGGAAGTCTTGTTCGTTATCAAATTTCGCCTTCGTCCACTAGTTCTTTTATCACAACTTTCAATGCTCCTCACCAAGTGTATCCGCCACAAATAGGTGTTACCAAAAAAAACAGATTGTCCGTTTTTTATCCAGGCACGGATTCTACTCCCTGTGAAATCAATGCGATCCTACAACAAGGTGCAACAAGAGGTTATCATGTCATTGGACTGAGTTATCCCAATGGTGATGCGGTGAATACAATTTGTAACCAAGGAGCGGCCCGAAATGATGCCAGTTGTTTTGAAATGGTGCGAAGAGAAATTGTAACAGGGGAATCCGTTTCTCCTTTTATTGCAGTCGACTCAAATAATGCGATCGAAGGTAGACTCTTATCCTTATTACTTTATTTACATCAAAACTATCCAGGTCAAGGTTGGGATCATTATTTATCAGGTGGTTCTATTGTCTGGTCGAGTGTTTACGTTGGTGGCCATTCCCAAGGCAGTGGACATGCCGCCTACCAGGGAAAAATTCGAACAGTAGAAAGAGTCTCCATCTACAGCGGAGTTTCCGATTACAGTTTGCAAACTGCCTCAAACCCATCTTGGTTCGGTCTTTCGCAACAAGCTCCCGCCGGGGCCTATTATGGATTCATCCATGAAAATGACCCAATCGCCAACTTTAGCGGGAATATGAACCAGGTAACCGATGTTTGGTCTAATTCATTTGGAATGACAGAACCTTTGACAAATGTGAATGTAGGGAGCCCATATGGTAATAGCAAACGTTTGGTGACAACGGCTTGTAACGGAATGGGATCGAGCGCAGTTCATGCGTGTCCCATGTTCAATGGTTTCCAAACAGTATGGAATTATGTAAGTTATCCATAATCTTTTAGCAAATAAAATATATTCGTATTTAAAAGGCAGGTAATCGCTTAAAAAGCCATTCAGGAATGAGTCGAATCACTAACATGATGAAACGCCAAGGCCATCGAATGTAAACTTGGTCTTTTTTACCTAGACCAGCTTTCACGATTTTCTCCCCTGCATCCTCTGGTTTTAACGTCAGCCATGGCATTAATTTGTGACCAAATGACATTTTCGTATACACGGGGCCGAGGAGGATCGTTCCCACATGAACCCCATGGGAATGGAGTAGGGAGCGTAATCCAGAAAGATAAGTGGTGAGTCCTGCCTTGGCGCTTCCATAAATATAATTGAGTTTTCTTCCTCGAACTCCTGCAACGGAACTAACAACAGTAATACTTCCGGAGTTTCGTGATTCCATCTCCAGAGAGAGATGATTTACGAGAGCAGCAACACCCGTAAAATTAATCTGTATGGTTCGGTTGAGTTCATGCCAATCTTCCCTAGCTAGGTTTTGGTCTTCATAGTAACCAACTAACACAAAAACAAAATCAGGTTTTTGTGGGAGAGATGTGTAAAAAGCATCAAAAGAATTCATCTCTGTGATATCCAATTCGTAAGTATCAACAGAAACAGAGAACTCGGAAATGATCTTATGTTTTAAGTCCGAAAGTTTTTCTTTATTTCTCCCAGTAAGTGTCAGAGAATGACCTCGTTTCGCTAATGCATACGCTACATGCACTCCAATGTCCGAAGTCGCACCCACAACCATTGTCTGTTTCATTTTGATTTTATTGTCCCTTCGACCATTTTTTAATCATATAAACCAATTCTTGCAAGAGCAGTGGTTTTGTCATAAAATCGTCCATTCCAGACTGTAAACATCTCTCTTTTTCTTCTTCCATAACATTTGCTGTCAAAGCGATGATCACTGGCTGTTTTGCTAAATTCTTATTTTTCCTGATCTCTCTTGTGACTTGGATTCCATTCATATCTGGCATTTGTACATCTAAAAAAATAAGATCGGGAGTTTCTGTTTTTACAGATTCGAGTGCACGTGCACCGTTTTCTGCGAGTTGTGCCCTGTAGCCTAACTTTTTTAGAAACATGGATGTGACTTTTAAATTGATTGAGTCATCATCTGCAACCAATATTTTGATAGGGAAGTTGGTTGCTAAGTTTTTGTCCCATTCAGAAGATTTAAGAATATTATGATGAACGGATTCTTGGTTTGAGGTTGTCTCCTCTTTTCCGTGTTCGATCGGGATCTCAATGGTAAAAGTGGATCCGACACCCAATTCTGATGCAACAAGGATTGTGCCAGACATCTCTTCCACAATTTTTCTTGTGATGGTAAGTCCAAGACCTGTTCCTGTTGTTTTTTCGGAGAGATGAGAATGAATTTGGACAAATGGTTCGAACAGTTCTTCCAGTTTTTGATTTGGAATCCCTATGCCTGTATCCTTCACTTGAATGGTTAAGTTTGAATGATTAGCATCAATTGATTTGGAAGATGCGGTAACTGTGATTTTTCCTTTTTCAGTAAATTTTACAGCATTGCTCAGTAAATTGGACATGATTTGAGTGAATCGCCTTTGGTCTGTTAGAATCTTGGATGGAATTTCATTTAAAAAGACTAGCTCGATTTTTACATCATCAACACTAATTTTAGTTCTGAAAAGTTGCACAATATCATTTAAAAATTTGGGAAGCGGAATGGTTTCATTTCGTAATTCAAATTTTCCTGCTTCTAGTTTGGTTAAATCTAGAATATCATTCACAAGTAATAATAAATTCTCACCACTAAATTGGATTAAATTTAGATACTCCTTTTGTTCATCTGTTAAATTTGTTTGGCCAAACATTTGGGTCATTCCCAAGATCCCATTCATTGGTGTCCTGATTTCATGACTCATCGTGGACAAAAAAGCTGATTTAAACTTCACTTCGGCAAGAGCTAATTCCTTTTCCTGCTTCAGCTTTTCCCGATTCCTGAAATTTTGAATCATCCGATCGGCAATGAAGATTGCTTGCGACAAACCAAACACTAAGAATCCGTACTGCGTTAGATACGCATTTCCTTTTCTTGCGAATTCTGTGAGAATATCGAGCGAAAATAAAAGCATCGTTGTTACCAGTGAAAGCAAAAAGAATTTGGCACCAGGTTTACGTAGCATCACACCGTGTGTAATTGGAAACAAAAATGTTAATAATCCCAATAGTATTAGGATAAAATGAAACGATTGCACTTTTGAGTAAATGGTAATGGTGAATGGAATTGCGAAAGATAAGAGTAAGGCGATAACATAATTGATTCGATAAATATAGCGATACTTTTGGTCGGGATATACTTCTTGAATGTATCTTGTAAAAGAAATTGATAGTAGTATAAAGGTAATCCCACTAATTCGAATGATAATTTCATACACACCCATGGGAAGATAATTATAAATCATCCGAGTTTCACCAATACTCAAGATTCGTATCGAAGCTAAAAAACATACGAAAGAAAAATACAAATGTATTTTTTCATCCTTCCAAAATAGAAATAATACGAAATGGAATAGTGCAAGAGTTCCAAGCGATGCTAAAATAAAGATGTCTCGACTTATTGCTTCAAAATAAGATTTATTGATATTGCCTCTTGTTCCAATGTAATATGGAGTTGCGATTCCGCATACATGGTAGTGATAACAAGAGATTTGCACATATAAATCAATCACTCCATCCTTTTGCGAGGGAAGTGCTATCGATTGGATATTGATACTTGCTTTTTCCGAACTTTCATCAAATCCAATTTTTCCAGATTCATACACAGTTTCGTTGCCTACGAGAATTCGAAATGCGTTTCGAGTCACTCCATTTTGTAGATAGAATGAGTTTGGATTGGAACCAACTAAGATCTTCAAATGTAAGGTAGCGTATCCATTCGGATAAGGAGTTTGAGAATTGTTTGTCCACTTCCCTGGTACGGTTGTATAAATTTGTTCCTGCGACGTTTCGAATGGACCAAAGGATTTCCAATAGATGTTCCACTCTCCATCTAACGGAACATTTCCGTCCCTTTCAAAATTCCATGAGCTTACATCCAAAATTCCTGCTTGTGCCTTTGGTGGAATTGGTTTGTTATGTGGTAAACATCCCACAAAACTAAGGATCAGTAGCGCAGGTAAGAACCGGAGGATTTTTGGATTCATTAGCTATTCTAAATTCGACGAAGATTCCCACTAGTATCTTGCAATCGACCGATAGAGCGCAATGAATTTATTCCTAAAATCCCAATACAAAAAGGTAATGAGATTCGGTTTTCGTATGTAACCTAGTTGTTTTAATTGTTCTTTGTTTTGAAATGCTTTTAATTTTTCAGGATTTACAATGGTGAAAATCTCTTGGATTTGATCGCCATTCTTTGAGAAAATTTGCACAAATTTCGGCAAATCATTTGCATCGTAACCGATGATGGCAGGGATTCCATTTGCAAATCCAAAATAGACTGAGGTATTTTTTGAAGCGGTTTTTGTTGTTTGTTTTACATAAGAAATGACACGAATGATTCCAGGAATCGGAATTCTTGCCGCATGTACTTTGCCGCCTCCATCAGCGTAGGCGATCACGTCCTCTCGCAGTAATTTGGAAAGGGATTTGGTATCTCGTTTCACGCAGGCTAAACTAAACTCAATCAGGAGTTTTTCGTGTAATTTCGTATCAGGTTCGAATTTTTTTTTGCGCTTCTTTAATGCTTGTTTGGCGCGACTTAAAATTTTTCGAGAGTAGATGGGTGTTTTCCCAATGATCTGAGAAATGGTTTCAAAATCAAAATCAAATGATTCTCGTAAAATGAAAACGGCTCTTTCAAAAGGATTTAAGGTTTCCAAAAGCACAAGAAAGGCAAAGTTCATTTTCTCATCGTTCACACCTTCGATTTTTTCTGGAATTGGTTCTGGCAAATATGGACCTATGTATGTTTCTTTTTTTCTAGATGCTTTTTTTAAAAGATCAAAAGCAAGCCTCGCCACAATCGTTCCGAGATAAGATTTTGAGTTTTGGATTTTGGAATGATCCAAAGAGAGCCATCGTAGATAACTCTCTTGTAATATATCTTCCGAATCCGCATAACTCCCTGTGATTCGATACGCTATGGAAAATAAATAAGGTTTCCACTCTAAAAATAGTTCCAAGTCATTCAACTTTGTGTTTCTCCTGCAACAGATTGGTTGCCTTCGGTTATTTCCCTATTTTCAGTATATTCTGAATTCCCTTTTGGCCAAATGTAAAATCGAAATGGGAGGTATTTCTCCATTTTGATTGAAAAAATGGTAAACCGATTCACTGCTTCTTTTAACACCGCGGCAAGTTTACCTTGGATGACAAATTCCTTTGCAGAATCGTCCCCATGAGTGAATTGGATGAGACCATTTTTTCTTCCAAGAGCAACACATCTTCCAAAAAAATGAAATGAGAATGGGCTAATTTTTTTTCCAAGAATTGTGTTCGAAATGCTATCTGCAACATAGGCACCCATCGGCAAAGCCGTTACACAACCCATTCGTATAGTGGAATGTTCTAATTTGGCGGCATCTCCACAGACAAAAACATTGGAAAATTGTTTAGAACGTAAAAATGAGTCCACATAGATTTGATTTGCTTCATTCGTGAGAAATCCCGATTCTTTTAACATCCGGGAAGATTGAAACCCAGTACAATTTACCAATGTATCAAAAGTCTCTTTCGTTTTGTTTCGGAACATGATTTGATGGGAAGAGATGGATTCTATCATTTGTGAGTCCAGAATTTTGACTCCTAAAGTTTCCAGAGCCGTTTCTAAATGTAGTTTTCCTTTTTGCGAGAATGATTTTCCAAACTGGTTTCTGTCGATAAGGGTCACTCTTGTTTTGGGAAAGGATTCTTTCCATTCCGCGGCCAATTCAATCCCTGTTAGTCCGGCCCCAATGATGCAGAGATCGTTGATATCTTTTGGATTTTTAGAATATCGAAATCGTTCTAACGCTTCCTTAGATTGAATGGAATTTTCTTTCTGTGATACAAAACGAATTCCAGAACTTCCTGTTGCCACAACTAAATAATCATATGTAATAGGGCTCATTCCATTCAAAGTTTCTAATTGAATGAAATTGGCATTGGGTTCGATTTTTGAAACTTTGCCATGAAGGAATTCAATTTTTTTTCGCAATAGGTTCTCGACGGGTACCATTTTCCCCGTTTTCCCAGATGCATATTCATGGAATCGGATACGCTCCTGAAATAGGAGGGAATCCGATATGATTGAAATTTCCACATTCTGATTCTGTTTTTCTAGACGATTGGCACAAAGAATTCCTGCATACCCTGCGCCGATGATCACAACTTTATATTTCATACTAAACCTCAGTTACAAGACGATTGGCGCTAGTCGGTTTGTGACAGGTTTTCAAAAAAAATGGACTTGCAGTAACAAGCGATATTGGACGAGGATCATCCATGCAGAAATGGAAGCTAAAAATTGTCTTGCTAGGTGTTATTATTTTCCTCATTCTACCTGGTTCGATTTTATTCGGACAGGGATTTGATCGAGGGAATTTGATTGTTTACGGAATGGGTGCAGGTGGTCTCGGAAACAATTCTGGATCTCTCCAAAAGCAAGTGTTTAACAACAATTTTCCTGGTTACCTTGCATTGAATACAGTTTCGACTGATATTGCTTCACGGTATCTCAGTTATGCGTTCTACACTGGATTCACAGAAGACCGAGCAAGGTTATCGAGCCGTGGTGGGGAAATTGGGGTTGAATATGGGATTTTTAAATACTTTGGCATTGGACTTTCTGCAACCAACCAAGTGATCACTGCTGCCAATTTTAGAACATTGGATACAAGACTTGTATCTGTAGCTGCGTTATCTGCTAATTCAGTGTCCAATCAACTTACTTACTTGAACAATGGTGATTTAGCACAATTGTTTTTACAAAAAAGGCGAGATGTGTATAATGCTTTATCCGCCGATCTCAATTTATTCTATCATATGAATCCCAATAGTGCTTTTGATCCCTACTTAAAAATTGGTGCTGGGTATGGATCAGAGAGTTTATATGGAGGGACAACCAATCGCGTATTTGGTGCACTCGGTATGCGTTATCATTTTACAGATCGTTTTTTTGTCAGTGCAGAAGTGGAACATGCGAATACCTACATCGTATTTTATAACATACCAAGTTCAGGCTATCGTAACAAAGGGAATTATGAAGAAACTGCAGGAAAGCTAGGTTTCGGAATGAGTTTTTCTTTGGGAAAAAAAGAAAACAATACAATGGAAGAATCTCCAAAAAAAGTCATTGATAGTGTTCTCTCTGATTCCAACCAAATTTCCAATACAAACATACCAGAATCGAAACTCGAACGATTTGTATTCTTTGCGAGTGAAATCTTTGACTTACCTTCGAGTCGTATCCATTTAGAAGGAAGAGCAAGACTTGATGCCATTGCTAGAAGTTTGGAAAATGAGTTTAAGGAATTTGATATTCTCATCATTACATATACTTCGCCATACAAAGAAGACCTTCCTGGAAATTATGAAAATTACGACGTAGGCTTTGAAAGGGCACAAGCAATCTCAAGGGTACTAAAAGAAAAAGGTGTAAGTCCCAAAAGGATCATTGATTCCACGCAAGGTTCAGCCTTGTATACGGTGGAATCAAAAGAAAAAGTTGTGATTGAACTTCGAAAGAAAATTAAGTAACTAGAGTTTTTAATCCAAGTAATTCCTCTGTTCGTTTGCGACTCGCAGAACAGAGGCCTGTATTCTCTTTCATTGATAAACCGAAACTTGGTATCATTTCTTTTAGTTTGTCTTTCCATTCGTTCGATTCCATTTCTTTTGGAAAACAATCCGATAAAACTTCCAACATAATAGAAACCGATGTAGATGCTCCTGGACTTGCTCCGAGAAGTGCCGCAAGTGATCCATCTTTTGCAGCAACGACTTCCGTACCAAATTCTAAGACTCCACCTTCTTCTTCATCTTTTTTGATGACTTGCACTCTTTGGCCAGCAATGACTAGTTCCCAATCTTCAGACTTCACTTCTGGGAAATATTCTCTCAGAGCTTCAATTCGATCTTCGTGAGATTGTAAGGCTTGGCTAATCAAATATTTGGTCAAAGGAAGGTTGTGCATTCCTGCCGACAACATTGGAAATATATTATCAAATTCTAATGATTTCACCAAATCTAAGTAAGAGCCTCTTTTTAAAAACTTGGTTGTAAAACCAGCGTAAGGTCCAAACAATAATTCTTTTTTCCCTTCGATGAGTCTTGTATCAAGGTGAGGAACAGACATCGGTGGTGAACCCACATTGGCTTTTCCATACACTTTAGCGAAATGTTCTTTGATGATGTTTCGGTTTTTACATCGTAACCATTGTCCACTCACAGGGAATCCACCAAATCCTGCTGCTTCTGGGATGTCTGATTTTTCAAGGAGGGGAAGACTACCTCCGCCAGCACCTATGAATACAAATTTTGCTTCGTGGTGTTCTTTTTCATGTGTTTG
>NZ_CP162133.1:1055000-1195000 GCF_040833955.1 Leptospira sp. WS60.C2
CTGAAGATGAGCTCCACTTGGTCGATGTCTTTGTCATACTTTCCAGTAAATTCAGAGCTAATTTGCTTTTTCCCTTGGGCATCTGGTAAGCTTAACTCTGCTACTCCATACTCTGCATCCCGGTTTGTAAATTTCCAATTGCCTGCTTGGTAATTTAAGGCAATGTCATCTTTTTTGCATTCAGTGGTTTCAGGTGTCCACTCTCCATAAATGTCTACTATGGATGAAATACTACCACAGCCTATCATCGAAAATCCGATGAGGGCAATGATGACTCTTTGGTATTTTGCTCTAGTTTTATTCAAGGTTAGCTCTCCTTATTGCTTTAGCTCAACTTACGTTCAAAAAAATATTCTTGGCAAGTAATATCTTTCGAACACCAGTAGATCGATGATCGAAGATTTCCAAATGAACAGGACGAGCAAATATGATTCGCAATTTTTTTCCTTGGGAGATTGCTTCCTTAAACGCCTATGAAGCTTTTCGTCAAATTGCCGAGGCTCGCCAAGTTTGGGAAGAAGAGCATAGAGGGCCAGAACCCGATTTAAGATCCATGGAAAAAGAATTGGAACATTTCAGAATGGAATTCCTTCGAGAGAAAGAAAAACTTTCTTCCTCGGATTGGAAAGGTTATTGGGAAGAATGGAAAATAATAAAGAAGGCTCTTTATTTTTCCTTAAATATGAAATTTGCTAAGAATTGTAAAGAATCAAATGGACGATCCCTTTATGGAGGACTTGTGCGAATACCAGGAACAAAAAAAGGAATCGCCGTAGCAACAGAATGTAACTCACGTGATACATATTTAAATCCCTATGAAGGTGCTAAGATGGCAGTTTGCGAATCCGCACAGAATGTGTTTGCCGCGGGAGCAAGTCGAAATGGGGTCACAAACAACCTAAATTTTGGAAACCCCTATATTCCGGAAAACTACTATGTCTTCAGCGATTGTGTTCGCGAGTTGGGTGCTTCTTTTTTTTAATGGCTACAAAAAAGATTCAGAAAACCTAAACCCATCCGTTTTCCAAAATCTTCATTTGGATTTTTTCTTTTTAGGTAACACCAAAGTTGGAAACTCCATCCGCCTCGAAGGCATAGGAGCTTCGCAAACTTGGGATAGGAAGGCATTGGAAGAGTCCTATTTTTCAGGACTAACACCATTTTTTAAATGATGTTCCTTCAATATGGAATCGCAAAAACATTTCGGAGTTTGACCCAGGCTTCCAGAACTTCCAATTGGATTGTGTCCAATTTGTCTTTTTCCTCTGCAGACAGAATCTCTGCGTCAATCCATGAATTGATATTCGTACGTCCTTCTCTCATCCTTTTGTATTCACGTGCAGCTGCGACTTTCGCTTTCGTGGAGAGAGTTTGTCTTGTTTCATATTCCTTTCTTTTGAGATCTAAATTCGTTTTGGCATCTTGCTTTTCTAACTCCAAAGCCCGAATCAAATCTTCCCATTCTAATCGTGTAGTACGCATTTCAGATTCTACCTCCTCGATACGGTTGGATCGAAGACCTCCATCAAAAGGATTCACAGTAATTCCGATGGAGACCTGTCCCCACTGGTCTGTATTAAATTGGTTGTTGTTGAGATAATAATACCCACCTTTAGCAACCAACTTAGGCAGAGCCTCATATTCGATACCTTGTTTTTTTGCTTCCAGAGCATTCATTTTCCTTTTCATGGCTAGAATCTCTGGCCGTTCTAAACTAAGCTCAAGGTCTAGACTTACGCGAATATCATCTTCTTTCGGAATTTCTTTTATGAGCAGAGCATCATCTATTCCGAGTAATCTTTGTAAGTTGAGAAGAGCAATCTTTTCCTTTTCTTCTAGTTCATTCAAAGCAATTTTGGCTTGGCTTAATGCCTGTTCTATGCGAAAAAGCTCACTTTCTGTTACTTGTCCTATGGCGTATAACCGCCGTAACTCCACAAGACGCACGGAAAAATTTTGTTTAAGTTGGTTGAGATTGTTTCGTTTGGCTCGAATTTTGTGAATTCCCAAATAAGCAAGAAGGGATTCTGCTTGTGCTGTTTCTTTACTACGCTCGGCAAGCAGCTTGGAAGCGTCCTCAGAGAAGGAAAGTGCCTTTCCGACAGCAAACCAATTTGCTGGATCAAATATGGTTTGTTGTATTTCCACACCGCCCGTCCAATAGGCTTGGAAAATCCCCGGAACCACGGGGATCGCGGAATTTGGAACCAAACTTCGATCTCGATTGATCCGTTCCACACTCACACCAAGCTTGGGATAATATACAGCTCGATCTAAGTAGTCTTTTTCCAGATGTTTCCGTTTGTATTCTTCCCAAGCAATCCGAACCCGTGGACTTTGTCCTGCAAGGTCAACGGTTGTTTTCCAATCCATCTCCCTGGTTTCTGCAGATAAATGCCCAGAACTTATAAAACTCACCAAAAGAACGAAGAGAAAAAATAGGGATTTCTTTTTGGAAAAACGAGAGATTGTTAAAGGGATTCCTTTCTTCTGTTTAGGCAAATTGGGACTGGTAGTATCCTTCTCTCGATACACGAGATAATAGGTAGATGGAACCACAAACAACGTGAGAAAGGTCGACACAAAAAGCCCGAAAATCATCGTAAAGGCAAACGGTGGCCAGAGTGTAGCATCCGTTATAGCCAAAGGGATAAGTCCCGCAATCGTTGTCATTGTAGTGAGCAAAATGGGGCGAATCCGTTTCCCCAAAGAAAAGGTGATTGCTTCCTCTAGACTTCGTCCTTCCTTTGTAGCGATTCCGATATAATCCAAAAGCAAGATCCCATTGTTCACCACAATCCCAACCAAGGCAAAGATCCCAAGAAGAGACAAAAATCCAAAGGGCTTCCCCGATAGGGCCAAACCCAAAACAACGCCTACTAAGGAAAGAGGTATAGTAAGAAGGATGATCCCCACCTTTTTCCAGGTTCCAAATTCTACCAAAAGGAAGGCTACGAGAAGGACCATCCCCAAGGGTGCCACAGACAGCAAACTTCTGTTTGCTTCTCCAGACTCAGAGTCTTCTCCGCCAAATTCATATTGTATCGATTTTGGCAATGGTAAGGATTTTATACTTTGAGAGAGTAAAGATGTTAGCTTCTCTGCCGTATAACCGTCTTTAACCTCCGCGTAGATGCTAAAGCCTGTTTTTTTATCCTTTCGATACACGAGAGAAGGTTCCCAACTGATTTTGGCCCCTGAAATCTTTTCTAAGGCTAAGGATCCCGTTCTTGTTTGTAAAAGAGGGCTTTCCAAAATGGCGGTTTCCGAAACTTTATCTTCCGGCATGGTCCGAAGAATAATAGGAATGGCTTTTTTACTGGCATAGTATTGGCCAACACCCACACCTTTGGTTTGGGACAGTACCGATAGAGTAAGTTCGGAACGTGTCATTCGATAACGACCTAGGGATGCGTCATCTGATTCGATTTTGAGTTTCGGGGTTCCAACTCCAAAGTCGCTACGGATAACGCGTAAGCCCTCTGTGGCATATAAATGTTCCAATAGCATTTGATTGGCCGTTTCTCTGTCTGCACTTTCTTCTGAAAACACTCGGATTTCAATCGGAGCCTTGACCGGGGGACCCTGTTTCAGTTCGGAGATAACTAGATACCCTTCTGCTAGATTTTTTTCAAAATACTCTTCCCATTCCTTTTTTAATTTTAGATTATCAGAAAGTCCATTTGTCTTAACGATAAACTGAGCGATATGCGGACTGTTTGGCGACTGGTTTAAGTTATAATAAAAAAGTGGTGTAGACCTACCAATAAAGGTTGTAACCGATTTTACACGTTTGTCCTTACTAAAAATCTTTTCCAGTTCGATTGCAAGTTCTCTTGTTTTTCCAATATCGGTTCCCTCTGGCATCCGAAAATCCACAAGCAATTGGTCTCGATCTGCGTCTGGAAAAAACTTTTTTGGCAATTGTCCAAGGCCAATAAAACTCAAGAGAAATAAGACCAACGATATAAGTAAAATTGGTTTGGCATAGTGCGGGATTTGTTTGCCTATCCAATAAGAAGCTTCTGTGAGTCTTGACTCTTTGCTTTTGGGTTTTGGTTTTAGAAAACGGAGTGCCAAAAGAGGAGTAACAAGAATCGCAAAGAAAAAACTCACTGTTAATGTGAGCATATTGATTGTAGGAATGGCTCGCGTAAAATCTGCAGAGGCTCCACTCGATCCTAACATGGGAATAAAGGCAGCGAGTGTCGTGCCCGTGGCACTTAGCAGAGGAAATGCGAGAGTTCCTATAGAATCCTTAACTGCCTCAGTCAGTTCCATTCCAGAATCTATTTTTTCTTGGATACTCTCTAAGACTACGATCACATTATCAATCAAAAGTCCTAGAGCCATAACAAAGGCCGCAATAGAAATTTGGTGCAAAACACCACCAAACATTCCATAGATTCCTAAACTAACCAAGGCGATCATGGGAACCAAAATCGAGGATAAAAATCCCAACCGTAGCCCCATCATGGTGACCAAAACTCCTGCTACAATTAAGATCCCAAAAAAAAGATTCAAACCCAACTCTTTCAGTCGCAATCCAACATAAGTAGGTTGGGAATTGATGATCTCAATTTGAATGGCTTTGTTTTTTTCTTTCCAGGCAGCTACAACTTCTTCAACATCTTTACCAAATTGGATGAGGTTGATGTTTTTTTTAGCCACGACCCCATACCCCATGCCTTGCGCGCCTTTCCAATGCAAGATGGACGTGGGTGGAGATTTAGGAGTTTTTTTGATCTCCGCCATTTCACCCAAAGAGACAATAGAACCTGAGGGAAGTGGTATGGGAAGCTCAACTAATGACTGTAAATCTTCAAACCAAGCATCTGTTTTTACAATGGCTTTTTTCCCATTCCAAGCAAAGGTTCCGGAAGGAATATTATGGTTCGCGAACCCAATCCAATCCATCAGGAAACGAAGGCTAAGACCTCTCTCTTGCATCTTTTCTTTTAAAAAAAGGATTTGGACTTCTTCTTCCGGATCTGCCAAAAGATTTACTTTCGAAACGGTCGGAATTTGTAACAAAGCTTCCTTCAATACTTCCGAGTTTTCTTTAAGTTCTAACACTGGAGCCCCTGTGAGGGCGATAAGAATTGCATCTTGATCTGTCACATGGCGATCTAAATTCCATTTGAGAATACCTTGTGGATAATCAGCCAATTTTAGGGCATCCTCACAACGTTTCCAGGCTTGGTTTATAGCCTCTTCGGTTGAGAGCGAGTCACTCAGCCGGATCTCGGCTATCATAAACTCGGGACGAATTCTGATTTCGAGTGTTTTGATCTCGGGAACGTCTGCTAAGCTATCTTCGGTTGGTGTTGCCAAGAGTCTACGAACGGAATCCGTAGAGGCACCAGGATAAACAATCCGTAAAACACCAAAACGTTCTTTTAAACGAGGGTCTTCCTCTCTTGGCATCGTTAAAAATTGCAAAATACCTAAAAACAAAAAGAAGCTAACAATAGTAAGAATGAGGCTTCTTTTTTCTAATACAAATTCTGCTAGTTTCATAATTTTACCGTTACCTTTATATTTGAGGATACTTCACCCAAGCGTGAAGTAAGGATGGTGTCACCGGCCGATAGATTTCCAATGACAATGAGTTGAGAATCTTTTACACCGACGACGGTGACAGGGATCTTTTCTGCTTTTGTGTTTCTAAGCTTAAAGACATAGGTTTCTTTTCCCAAAGGAGAATAGATGGCACTTGCACTCACAAGATAACCGATCTTTCCTCGAGCATAGTAACTGGCTTCCAGTTCGGAGCCATCCAACCAACCTGCAGGGAAACGAAACTGGGCCAAAATCCCATCTTTGCGATAACGAAGGGGAACTAAAAATTGGTCCCTTTGCAAAAAGGGTAAATCCAAACTCAGACGGTCTGGTTTGTTTTCTAGGAGATGAGTGAGGGCCTCTTCTGAGAATTCTAAGGAATAAACTCCCTCTCCCCTTTCTTTTTTGACTTTTGCACGCAGTTTGATTTCCTCGATTTGGAACCCTGCGGAAACATTTTGGGCCAAAGTTACAAGTTCAAACCCTTTGTCCTTCTGGGAAGGTGAGCAGGCAGTTAAAACAAAAGTGAACAAGATCGCATATTTCATTGAATACCCCATGAAGTAGACGATGACTACATGCTTTTTGATTTGTCAATAATAAAAGTAGACAATGTCTATATTTTAGGTATAAATACGTAATGGCCGTGAAAAAAAAATCGAAATCAAGCTACCACCATGGCAATTTACGAGAATCCATTCTGGAAGCATCCCACCAATACATCCGAAAATTCGGTGTCGAAAGCCTAAGTTTACGAGAAATTGCCAAAATTTTGGGTGTCACCCACTCGGCTCCCAACAAACATTTTCCTAAAAAAGAAATCCTTCTTGCGGCCCTTGTTGAGGATGGATTCCATATGTTTCGCTCTTTTTTAGAAAACACCGGGATTGAGATGGAAACAAATCCTAGAGAAGCCTTTATCCGGATGGGTTTGGGTTATATCCAATTTGCCAACGAAAACCCTGAATTGTATCGTTTGATGTTTAGCAATGTTTTCGAACATCCGGAAAACTATCCTGAAATGGGAAAAGCGGGGTTTGAAGCCTTTAATGTCTTACACGAATCTGTCAAATTCCTGCAATCCAAAGGAGTCATTCGAAAAGGGGATAGTTTAGAGCTTTCCTATTTGATATGGTCACTCGTGCATGGGTATGTCCTACTCAGCCAGGAGGGCAGATTGAAACATGCAAGTGGTGTCAATGTGAACCAAGAGGAGACTCTACGTTCCCTCTTGAGCCTTCTTATGGACGGAATCCGATAAGGATGTACTTGGTTTTTTCCACATAGGAACTGAGTAAAAGTTTTATCACTTCCCAGTTCAAGTAACTAGAAACGATTTTCAATATTCGAGACAGATTCCCCATTATAGGAATCTGGAGTCGGCTTAAAGGCGAATCTATTTATAGAGCCGAAGAATGGAAGACGCCTTCCAAGTTAAGGGCTTGCCAATCCTACGGTAGAACTGTAGACCAATTCCTCACTCTACAAAAAATCCCAACTGGTATCATCCGCCCCAACCAGATGTCGAGCCAGAGCTGCATTTCTGTCCATAAGCGGATCTACGCCCGAAAAAATGAGAAGCTGGAAGAAATAAAAAATTTATTTATGTTGACGTCATCTACATTGTAGACATTGTCTATATTGCTGAGGTAAATGGAATGAGTTCAAAAGAAGTAAAATACTATGGACCGTGGGCGTTAGTAACGGGTGCCACTTCAGGCATAGGCAAGGATTTTGCCCAAGAGTTGGCAAAAAAAGGATTTTCTTTAGTTTTAGTAGCAAGAACCAAAAGTAAGTTAGAAGAGCTCTCCCGAAAGTACCAAACCGAATGCGGAGTCGAAACCTATCCAATCTCTGTCGATATCAGCCAAGCGAACGGCCTGGAAGAGCTCCTCAAAAAAACAACAGATCTTAATATCGGGCTGGTTGTCCATGCAGCCGGGTTCGGAAGTGCAGGTTCTTTTTCCGATTTGGATCTAGCCAATGAATTGAATATGGTGGACTTAAACTGCCGTTCTACGGTGCAACTCAGCCATGGTTTTTGCAATCGAATGAGAAACCGAGGGAAGTCAGGTCTAGTTTTATTTGGTTCTTTAGTTGGCTTCCAAGGATCACCATGGTCTGCGACTTATAGCGCTACGAAAGCCTTTGTACAATCTTTTGCAGAGGCTCTTTATCACGAAGAAAAAGGTTATGGGATTGATGTACTATCTGTAGCACCAGGACCCGTCGAAACAGGGTTTGGTTCCAGAGCCGCCATGCAAATGGGAATGGCCCAATCCAGCGAAGGAATCGCCAAAGAATGTTTAAAAGCTCTCGGCCGCCAAATGACTGTTCGCCCCGGTTTTTTATCCAAGTTTTTAGGTTACAGTTTGTCCACAGCTCCCAGACCACTTAGAGTTACGATTATGAAAGGGATCATGGGGGGAATGGTCTCTGGAGGCAAAAAATGAAAGGTAAGATCATGTTAGTAAGTTTTATTTCTAGCTTTTTATCCCATTGTGCCCTGGGAACACCCTTCCAGAAATCGGACCAATGGACAAAATTGGATATCCAACCTAATACAAACGTTTTAGTGGCTTTTACGGAAGTAAAGACCGGTGGTTCTTTCTGGGATCGGAGGATCTTTTGGAGTAGAGTCTCCGATGTTCGAAATTCTTTACATACAAACACGGGTTACTTGGGCGGAAGTATACGACGTGAATTCTTTGGAGATTACGCATGGACCGTGACAGTTTGGAAAGATGAAGATTCTTTGGAAAAATTTATCTTCGATAGAGAGCATACCCGTGCCATGAAGGAAGGAGATGCAGCTGTGGCAAAAGGTAAGTTCCTTCGAATGTGGAAACCTGCACGAGAAGTTCCTATCGATTGGGATATCGCCATCCCTTTGATTCGCGAAGAAGGAAGAGATTTATAAAAACAAGGAACACATGATGAAAAAAATTCTAATCACCCTAGTATGCCTAGTGAGCCAATTCCCCCTGCTTGCGATTGACTTAGTGGTCGAAATCCAAAATCGCAAAAGTAGCCAATCAGAAATCCTATGTGGGATTTATGTTTCACAAGAAGGATTTCCTACCGATCCATCCAAACGTCTACTCGGTGTTACGGGAACGAAGGAAGGAACTAAAACTTTCTGCCGGTTTAAGACACTAAGTCCCAAAACCTATTCGGTATCTGTTTTAGAAGATTTGAATGGAAATAAAAAAATGGATTCTACTTTCGTAGGTTTTCCCAAAGAACCTTGGGGAGTTTCTCAGAATGCTCCGATGCATGCATTCGGGCCACCTACTTTTGCCGAAGCAAGTTTTATCTTAGAAGCAGATAAAACGATACAAATCAAACTCAACATACCAGAGTGAGATGAACCATCTAGAAAAGCTATTTTGTTTCCTGGAACTGGAACCGGCGAAAGCCGGTTTTTTTTATAGAAGCAGATTTTTCGGTGAAATTTGTATAGGAAGTTCCGATTGCAATGATCTTATACCTTTCCATAGCAGATTCGATCCAACTAATGCCTACGGATTTTGTTGCCTTTCATTAAAAAGAAGGGATAAGCATGTTGTGATATTTCAAACCTTAAGACAAATGAAACATTTGGATTGAAATTGTAAAGGAGCAGACTTCCCAAAACCAATAGAACTATGCCAATCGCTCCCAAAAGGATGGAGTCCGCGAAGAGTTCTTCCCATTCGTCCAAACGTGAGGTTGGTATTTTAGAATTCTTATACATATACACTACTCGGACTATAGCACCAATGGAAAATGGTGGTACCACCCAGTAGATATGAGATTGGAATTCCCAAACTTTAGAATCAACCTCTTCGCGAACGAGCAAAGCCTTCGATTTTTTTCCTACATATTTACTGAACCGTTAAAGTGCCTAATTGAGAAGTTGAGAATGTTAGGCCTGAGTTTGCCCCATATCCATCTATATCACAATATGTCTCTCGAGCTACTCCTGTTATCTTTACTCTGCCTGTATATTTATACGTTCCAGGATTAGAAGGTGCTGTTATGAAGGAAAAATATTCATGGTGGTTTTCGTTTCCACAGGTTAAACAAGAGGGATTGTATGATGCTGAAAAGAAAGTCCAGTTTTGCGGTTCCGTCATTGGGTTAGAATTATTGGTCCCGTATCCTATTTGTAATTGTACTCGAGAATCCGCAGCTTGTGGTAAGATATTGGTTATATTTGCTTGATAGAATTGAATGTAGATAGCATTCGAAGCATTGGCTGTTGTATTTCTTGTTAAAGTTAAAGAACTAGGATACTGAAGGCGACAGTAATTGACTAAAGGTAAATTGGATGGAGTTTGATAAGTTTCTGCTCCTAAATCACTTTCTCCATAAGTGGCAGTCAATGTGATGTTAATGTAATAAGTAGTATCATTATTAAGTCCTGTTAGAACGATTGGAGAACTGGTACCTGATACACTGGAGTTTGACTTCGTAACTCCCGAACTAGAACTGTAATAAACTTTATATCCCGTTGCTCCTGATACAGTCGTAAAGTTAACGGTTAATTGACCGGTTCCAACCCCAATAGATGAAATGATTGGTGGGCCTACGTAAAAGCTTTGCGAATTGATTGAACTGCTGTTTTTGGCTAAATCAACTGCTCGATACTTTACTTGTATAGTACCATTGGAAAGGGCAAATGCAGAACTGTAAACCGATCCATTTGTAACGGTACCATTGGAATCAAAGGTAGGATCTGTGCCGTTTAAAGTATAGATGATTTTATCGCATCCAGTTCCTCCAGTGTCAGAACAACTAAGTTGTAGTTGTGTGCCTGCATTAAAAGGACCTGACCCAGATGGTGACGCAATGCTTACAATTGGAGCTGTTGTATCCTTATTCGTCGTACGTGTAGTAAAACCAAAACTTCCCACTAAATTTGAAACACAAATTCGGATTGAATTATCTCCTTCAGTGAAGTGAGTGTTGGCGACAGTGGTACTGATGTCTGTTGTCGCTGAAGCCGAACCTGTAACATTGGAATTTACAGGTCCATGACTTAGCGCAGTTCCTGTTGAACAACTGCTACCCCCAATTCTGATTTGGTAGTCTCCCGCTTTGGAGCTTTGCCAATTAAGACTTACGTTACTTGTTCCATTGACTGCTGAAGTGAAAGAGTTAACGGTAATGGTTGCTACTTGAGTATCGACCGTGTATGTCTGCGAATTGATTGAAGAAAGGTTACCTGCTTTATCACGAGCTACAAACTTAGCATAAGTGACGGAAGAATCTGACATATCGATGCTTGAGTTATACAACATACCATTCGTAATGCTTCCTGTTGATCCTTGGATAGCGGGATTGGCTGGTGCACTTCCCATTTGGGTTGTGTAAGCTATTTTGTCACAACCAGATCCACCAACATCAGTACAACTTGCCGTGACGGATGTAGCGGAACTATAATTTCCGGTACTTGGAGATGTAGACACAACGGGTGCTGTGTCGTCTCTTTGAAGAGAAAAAGAAACAAAACCAATCAAACCATTAGATCCTGTCACACATATTCTGTAGGATTTAGTCCCTTCACCAGAAAAGTGAGTATAAGAGCGAACAAACGTTATGTCCTGGTTTGCGGAAACTGAACCTGCTGTAAGGCTTGTTCCTGAACAGGCACTACCTTCGTATATCGAATATGAGCCAGAACGATTGGATTGCCATGTTGCTGTAGAAGATTGAATCCCATTTGCTGATGAGGTTATTGCTAATGAAGATTGACTCACTAAAGTTAATGCAGGTACTGAAGTATCAACTGTATAATTGATTTGAATTATGGAGGACAGATTCCCATTCAAGTCTCGGCAGAAGGCTCTTAAAGTTCGAGTTCCTTCAAAACTCAGACTAACAGTTTTGGCAGGTGGAGTAAGAATGGTTCCTACTTTCAGTTGAAAGTCAGGAGTCGAACTATCTAGTGTATAAATCAAATTTCCTGGGGCAAGATTGTCAGAACAAGTCAAAGTAGTTGTCTGTGTAGTAGAATAAGTTCCTGATGACAATGAGCTAGTGATTGTAGGTGGTGTTGTATCTCCAAGAATCTGTGCCACCAAAGTATCATTAGCAGTTCCATCGCCATCTGTATCAAAACCAATCAGATTTCCATTAGAGTCGACGATTGCTACGACTGGACTTCCAGATCCTCCAGGTCCAGATGTTAGAAAAGCGGGAGGATTTGGATTGATAAAATAATCCGCAACTCCATCCCCATTTGAATCCAATGCATCAGGTATACTGTCTGAATTTGTATCAATTAAGATCACATTTGGGAGACCGTTTCCAGCGAGATCTATACCATCGGCTATCCCATTACCGTCAGAATCGACAATGGTTCCTGTAAAGGAACCATCACCTGATAAGTCTATTACGGTTCCTGGATCCAAGTTGACAGGTGTAGAGGAACGTCCTCCTAAACCTAACAAAAGTCCAATGGCACTTGAGTTAGAACCACTGTTAGGCACCAATATGCAATACTGAAATAAACAAACATAAATGAGGAAAAAATAATTGTAATATTTGGTAGTTTTTCGCATTGGCAAGTACACTGAATATGAATTTTGGGTCAGTTAATGTTGGTTAGGACAACACAATGTTTGCAAGACGGAATTTGAAGATACGTAGAAAAAAATTCCAAAATACCGTTATAAACGTTCCAAGAAAGGCAAAAAAACGTGATTTACGGTGACTCCGAGTCATTTGATTTTGGTAGTCCCTTCGATTTGCCTCAACGATGGTCCGTTTTGATCACGCGAGAGGGATATCCGGTGCGCGTTAGCGGTTGCTTTGCGATCGATACCCAGGATAGCCCGACCCGAATCGCTGGGAATAGGATCACATAGCGCATGTTATATTTTTTTGGCTTGAATTGGTTTTGGGGGGCTCGCCAAAAGTTTTTGAACAAAGTTTCGTCTTTGAAAGTTACTTGGTTTACGGTATGGGACATTCAAAATATTAAGAGACATAATTCGCGGGTGAATCCACAAACCCCCACCCGAGTTAGGGTGGAGGGGAGTGGCTCGTGGGCAGGTGGCATTTCCCCTCTATCACAAATCCCTGCTCTCTGAAAGTATGATTCTGAAACGAAAGTTTTTTATTCCATAAAGTTCATGATTTAGTGCAAAACTACGGAAATCAAATCTTAACTCACTGATGTCATTGGATCATTAGAATTCTCTCACGCAAGGCAGTTACGAAATGTCCATTTTCGTCACTGCATCAAAAAGTGGTGCGTTCATTTCTGGATCGATGATGTAAATGATCCTTTGTGTGCTGGAAGTTTGGCCGGCAAGATCAATGACTGCTCTTCGTTTGTCCATTCGAATTTCGTTGATATCAAAATCGGCAATTCTATATTTAATGCCTTTTTTAAACAATGGTTTGATCGTGCATAATCTTTGGATTTTTGGTCGAGTTTGGAAACGATCAACTTCTAAAATTTTGCATATATCAAAATGCACCTGTTTTTCTGAATCGATAGACGCTGTGATGACGTAATCTCCCACATTGATGATATTTTGATTATTTGTTAAACTAGCACCAACATAGTCGAGTAAATGGCGAATGTTTCGATTGCTATAGGAAAAAAACGAATCATTCACTATCATCTTTAATGCGGTTGCTGAACTAAATGCAGGTCTCCAAGGTTGGTTAGTTGTTAAACTTGCATATTCACTAGCAAGTGATAAGATCGCTATATCTTCTTCAAAATTCACAGAGTTTACATTTGATTCTTGGATTCGAAGTTGGGCATCGATATCAGCAACAATCATTCTTTTACTTGGGTCCTTGATGAACTTATCCCTGATGACCATTAGTTTTCTAAAAACCGTATTGTTGTCGGGGAAATTATTGTTAATGGAATTGCCTCGAAATGGTCGATGGTGGTTCAAAATGAGTGTCCGAATTTCTTGTGTGATTTCCGGTGCCGCGAGAGTCATCAAATAACTGATGATCGGGTGTTGTTGGATAGTATTGTATTCTTCTTTTGTTAGGTTTGGTTTATCTGGAAGAACTAATTTTGAATACCCTATGTCTGCAAGAAAACTTGCTGTCATCACAGAAAGATGATCTTTTTTATTGGGTTTATTGTCATCACCGACACCAATCTTTTTTGTTCGAACTTTCATTCCCATCGCAACAATCGTTCGTTTTGTCATGAGTTCAGATTCAACTGGTACACCAGCATGATTCAAAATCTCTAATATATTAAAAAGTCCGGATTCAAAATCTGGATTACTCGTGAAATCATCTAAAACTTTTCCAATTGATTTGTGGACTTTGAGTGCGTGATCAGAGTTGAATGCTTCTTTTTTTAGCTCTAGTATTAGTGATTCGGTTTGTTTTGCAAATTCCGTTGTCTTGTCTGGATCAAACAGTTTTGTTTGACGAGGGTCTATTGTTTCTGCCGAAGTGACCCGTAAATGTTTTGAGTCAGTGGTGAGGCAATAGGCTCCTTGCAACTCAATTTTTAAAAGCTTGCCAAAATCCTCTTCTGTGGCGTTCCTTTTTTTTGCCATGATGAGTTTGCCATTTCGATCATATAGATCGAGTGGGATCTGTTTGCTCTTACGATAACTACTGAGTAGATCATCATTAAATTCAAATTTAGCAAGTTGTTCAGGGGAAACTAAGGGAGAATCGCTCAAAGGATATAGTCCTATTTTCGTGTGATCATCTACCGATATAAGACGAATAGAATCAAATTAAACCAACGACTGACTCCTTTCTATCGATAAAAAACTTCTATCGTTTGGGTCGTTTTGTGGGATCCAATGAGTGATCAATTCTTCATTTTCTTTGAATTTTTTATTGAGGTAGCAGCTATCTTTGAAATTTCTTCTGCAACAAGAGCAAAACCTCTGCCATGTTTTTCCGTGATTACAACGACGGTTGAAGTCCTTTCGTTCTTTTTTGGTAGATTCAATGGTATTGTGGCTCGTCTTTATTTTGTTAAATTCATATCTTTTTTAAAGTGAAAGGTGAATTCTGCATAGGTGTTACGCGATTTTTCGGGTGGAGGCGGGAATTCCCAAGACTCAATTTCTTTTTGGATGCACTTGATGAATGAATCAGATGTAAAATCGGATTGAATGGGTTCCACTTTAGTAGGAGTTCCTTCAGGTTCTATCTGCCAATCGAATTGAATTTTGCCATCTTCCGTTTTCGGTTTTGTTTCTAAGTATGCATTGTAGCAGAGTTGTATATTGCGTTTGTGTTTTGTGATGGTAAGGTTCACTTCTCGTTTGTGATAAGGAGAAAGTCCCTTTTGATCCACTTCCATCTTTGGTTGTGTCATTGAATTCCCATTCGGAGTAAGACGAAGGAATAGAAAATATACAATACTTAAAACAAAAGTGGTGCCAGCGATAATCAGGATTTCTTTTTGGTATGGAATCTGTTTTTTCATTTATAAATTTGATATTCAGTCATCAATTGTTTTACTTTCTAAAAAAGACATAAGCGGCACCACTTTGCAAAGCGGAATTGTCCGAACTTGCGTTCGGTCCGTTGGTAATTGTATTTTGATTGCTATCTTCTTGGTTTACCCCAACGACGGCAGTATCTCCTGAAAAGGAAATTGCGTTGCCAAACCTATCTTCAACATCTCCATTAGGAGCTTTGATATAGGCTCGAAATGCCCAGGTGGAACCAGACCTATCGAAGACATAAATCGCACCAGCATTGGACAGGCTGTTGTCATCGTTTGGTATCGTTCCGTTTGTAACTGTTGTTTGGTTGTTGTCCTCAAAAATGGATCCAACTAAGATCGTATTTCCTTCGATGGCCACTTTGATACCAAAACGATCGTCTGCTCCTACATTGGGAGGTTTGAGGTAGGCTTGGTGGCTCCAAGTCGACCCCGTTCTTTGAAACACATATGCGGCGCCTGCGAGTGTCGCAGAGTTGTCGGAGCTTGCCGTAGTTCCGTTTGTTATAGTGGTCTGATTGCTTGCTTCCGAAAAGGCGCCGACGACAATCGTGTCACCATCGATAGCGACCGCAGTTCCAAATTGATCACCAGCTTCTGCGTTAGGTGCTTTTAGGTAGGCTTCCTGAATCCAGCTTACGCCTGTTCTTCGGAAGACATATGCCGCCCCTGCGTTGGCTGCTGAGTTGTCGACACTGGCACCAGATCCGTTTGTAATTGTGATCTGGTTACTAGCCTCTAAGTTGGCACCGACAACGATTGTATCTTTTGAGATGTCAACAGATACACCAAAACGATCACTGGCTCCAGTGTTGGACGGTTTCAAGTAAGCTTGTTCTGCCCACGTAGTGCCTGATCTTTGGAACACGTAAACTGCACCTGAATCCGTTGCTCCCTCAATGGCTGGAGCAGGAGATCCATTCGTAATGCTTGTTTGGTTACTATCCTCAAAAAATGCTCCCACAGCAATGGTATCGCCTGAGATGGCAAGAGAAACACCAAACTGATCATTTGCTCCCATGTTGGAAGGTTTTAGGTAGGCTTGTTCAGCCCACGTAGTCCCAGATCTTTGAAACACATAGGCTGCACCAGCATCGGTAGCACCTTCATTCGGAGTAATAGGATTAGGAGAATTCGTAATCGTCGTTTGATTGCTATCTTCTTGGTTTGCCCCTACGACAATGGTATCTCCATCAATCGCAACAGAGACCCCAAATTGATCTGTTCCACCTAAATTAGAAGGTTTTAGGTATGCCTCTTGTGACCATGAGGTACCAAATCTTTTGTAGACGTATGCTGCACCAGCTGAGGACAATGAGTTGTCACTACTCGCAGTCGATCCATTGGTAATCGTTGTTTGGTTACTTGCCTCTCCAGGGGCACCTACTACGATCGTTTCTCCTGAAATGGCAACCGAATTTCCAAATAGATCGCCCGGATTGGCATTGGATGCTTTGAGATAGGATTGGGCTTCCCAGAGTTTTGGTGCGTTACTGACACGAAATCCGCAGAAAGGAATAGGAATTTCCGATGTGGAAGCGAGTAACAAGGTCTCTTTATAACTTTTTGATTTTTGATCACAGGGATTATTCAATGTTAATTCATTGCAATTCGTATAAACAAAAATGATAAGGAATGGACTTACTAGTTTGATCAAAAAAGAACGATGCATAAGTTGATCAGCTTTCATTCGATACCTATGGTTCTTATTTTAGAAAAGATTACTAACATTCGTTAGAGATTTTGTTATGATTCAATCTAGTTTGCAAGTATTTTTTCTATTCTATCCGAGGTGTTTCGGTTGGAATACGTTTTTGCCAATTGCCCATAAACCATACCCAAAGACAATCAGTTGTATGGGTATAAAAATCAGATCCCATTGGGTTTCCTGTAGGATACTTTTATAGGAGCCATTGGTAGCGAAAGGAGAAGGGATTGGGAACCAATGGACCACTGCAAGAGTTGTGACAACAATCGTGTCCGCAAATCCAAAATAAAAAGAAAGCTTCTGTCGTTTCTTGTGTAAGTGATAAAGAATTCCCATGACGAAAAGAGTTAATGGTTCCAAAAGTAAGAAATGCGAACTTGCAAAGGTTGGTAAAGATAAGAGTGCCATTCGATATACCGCGTGGCAAACAATCCATGGCAATGGGGAAGAGTTAAAGATAAAAAAATTACGATCAAACTCTGTTGTTTGGAATTGTACCTTTGCCATTTCCTGAACTAACCAAATCAGAAGAATGATACAAAGGATCCGACTAACAATACCTCGATATGTGCCCCCATCGGGGGTAAAAAGCATAACGAAGATATTGATCAAAACAGCAATATTGATATAATGTGTAAACCAATGTTCGATTCTTTTTTGTGTGATTTTGGGCATAATGACAAAACCCATCAAAGCTCCTAAGCCAAATGGGAGAAGTAAGAGTAGTTTGCTAAATCCTATGACCGCGATCGGAACTCCTTTTGATTGTAAGAAGAATTGGATACCAACAAATAATGTAAAAGCGATGATGATGAGAAATAGAATGGTTTGGCGATAACTTGCAAGGTAACATACAAAAGTTACGGTAAGAACCACCATTAGATTATGCCAAAGGAGTAAATTGAATTCCATACTTTTCTACTATTTTCGGAAGGCAGGCCAAGCTCTATGTATCCATCATTCTAGAAGGGATTTTAAAGTCGTTGCCAATACTTCCAAATTTCTTTCTTATCGAGTAAATTCGGATTTTACCATCGTTTTCGATTTGTTTTGATGGTCAGAATTTTACATAGATATTTTTTTATTGGAGTCAGAATCAATCGACTAGAATTTTTCAAAAAAGTATAAACAGTGCACGGTAGAGGATATAAGCTTCAAAAGGGTTTGCCTGCGAATCAATCCCTCTTTCGGGTAGGATTATGGCTCTTGCGGACGTCTATGATGCGTTATGCTCTAGACGTGTTTATAAAGAAGGGTTCTCTCATGAAAAGGCTTATGGAATTATTTTAGATGGCAGGGGCAAACACTTCGATCCTGTCATCGTTGATGCTTTCCAGAGTGTAGCGGATCAGTTTAATGAATTAAGAGAACAGCTAAAACCAGAGTGAGTGGCCTTTGGTTTCAGATTGTACATTTTTCGTTTCCAAATAAAAATGGAAACATGATGATGATTATCGATTGGCAGAAGGCAGAAGATGTGATACGTTTTCAACAGAGCAGACTTTTCCTGAATTAAAATATGAAAAAATTGATACCTTTCTTTTTTGCAGTGATTCTATTCGCAAATATATCTCTCTTAGGAGAAACGATTCACTTCAAGTCAGGAGAAAAGTTGGAAGGTTCCGTACTTTCTCAAGACAAGGACTCTGTAACGATCAAACTAGTAGATGGAAATATAAAGGTTTTTCCGAAGTCTATGATTCGTAAGGTTTCATTTGCAAAAAAAATAGAGCCACCGGTTGTTAAAATAGAACCCCAAGTTCAGGAATCAGAGCAAAAGCGCATAGAAGAAAGAGAGCTCGCAGAAAAACTAAAACGGGAAAATGAAGAACTCAAAGTAGCAGAAGAAAAACGCAAAAAAAGAGAAGAACAACTTACTAAGGCAAAACGGCATTATTTGGAAGGATCGTTGGGAGTGGGTAGTGGAGAAAATCAATCCGAACTTCGCCCTTTCTTTCAGGCAATTCAGTTAGCTGGACTTCTTTTTGGTGGTGGAGATGTTGAGTTTCAATCCAATCCTTACAAAACGAAAAATCAAAATGTAACAGCTCGCTTGTTCTATGCTTGGAACCGGTTTACCTTTGAAATTCGAGGAACAGAAGCAAAAGGAAATTTTGACGTAGGAGGTTTCCAAACTCTTTCGGTTGGGAGCGGATCCCCTTCTTCGAGTGCAAAAACTGTGAATGTTCTTTTTGGCAACGGGGATACAAAATTTCAAAAAGTATCCGCTCGGGCTGGTTTTACACCATTTCCACATCCTTTGTTTGACTTTCAGATTGTTGCGGGTGTGGAACGAATTTGGACAAAGACCATCCAAGAAACTGCTAGCCTTGGCGAGGTCGCATCAACTGGTTTCAATCCAACTCGTGCGAGTTTTCGTGAAACCAATCATCCGCTGAAAGGATATAGTATCGGAATTGGATATGAATGGAAATTTTGGGAAAGATTTATACTACAAGGACAGATTCTGTATTTGGATATGAAAGGTCCATCTTCGTTTCGTAGTAATGAATTTGGATTCGATTTGTCTCCATTTAAATTAAGACAGTTTGGTTTAGATTACCAATGGAGATCTACAGGATCGGAAGTGAATGTTAAATTCTCCACAAAGGTCTATGGTGATCTCAGTTTCTTCATGGAAGCAAGTAATATGATCCTGAACAACAAATTGGATTCTGGTTACATCACAGAAAATGATACCCAGGGGAATTCGGATCTTTCGCAAATTATAGTGAAGGCATACGCACCTCAAATCTTGATTCCTGTGATTTATGATTCAAAAACAATTCTGACTTATGTACAAGTCGGTGCAAACTATCGTTTACATTTTGGTTCCAACTAAGAATCGTTATAAGGAAACAAAGAAGATCGAATTGGTTTAGGTTTCCAGAAGCCACCTGCGAGAGGGATAGAAAGGGCGCGAAGCGGTCGTTATACGACCGACAGCCCTGGATAGCCCGGCCCCGATTTGACCACACACTTCTATTTGATACGAAAAAGTATTGATGTATAGGAAAATTGGGGGCTCGCCCAGAAAGAATGTGACATAATTCGCGTGTGAATCCACAAACCCCCTCCCGAGTTAGGGTGGAGGGGAGTGGCTCGTGGGCGGTTTCGTTTTCCCACCTAACACAGAATCAAGATTTTGGCAAAGAACTTACAGAAATTTCGAAATTTATTTTGATAAAGTTCGTGTTTGGTCAATTCTATTGGATTGGTTTGAAACGATTCAAACGGGAGATTGGAAACTCTTTCTCCCGAGGAAGTAACCTTAATTTCCTGTAAACTTTTGTGCTTCTTCGCACTCTGGGATAGAGACAGGACCTTTTCCACCTTTAAAGGAGTCACATGTTAGTTTTTCAAATGCAGTGATGCATTTTTCGAATGCGTCTACTTGGTTAGCTGTCACTTCTATTTTTTGAGTTTCTCTTTTTTTCTCTGCTTCTTTCATTTTCGTATCAAAGAATGCGATGCAGTTTTCTTCCGATTGCATGAAGGGCGGCACCATATTTCTATACGCTGGTGGAATTTTAGCAAATTCGTCCTTAGTACATTCAATCGTTTTGGAACACATTGTCTTTTGAAATTTTGGAACTAAAGACTTTAGTCTTTCTTCTGGAGATTGCGTTAACTTGTTACAGGCCAAAAGAGAAAGAAAGGTAAGGGTCGCAATTTTTGTTTTTGTTGAGAAATTCATAGATGTTCCTTATGAAAGATTTTGACCCAGATTATCAAAATGGAAATGATCCTAAAAGAAAAAAATTTCCATTTTTTTGTAACTTAAAATCAATCTAATTTGTTTTTCGCTTCGCAAGTAAGTAATGTAAAGCACCCGTTGACCACAAAGCCCATAAAATTAACACTGGTTGGAAAAAGAGTCGAATGAATCTTTTTTCATCTGTATCGAGTCCAAAGGCACTGATTCCATTCATGTATTGCGAAATATTGCCTGGGAAAATAAGAATAAAGAAGATCGCAAGGAAAATGCCTACACGAATTCTTTCTTTTGCCCAGAACAGAAGTGATAATCCAAAGGCGATTTCTACCACACCTGATGAAACAACCACAAAATCCATAAACATTGGATCATTCGGTAACCAACGAGGAACTTGTGCTAAGAATTCTTGCCTTTGGAATGTTAGGTGGCCAATCCCAGCAAGTGTCATAAAAAGCCCAAGGATTGTTCTTAAGATATTTTGAAATAGGTTCGTTTGCATTTTAATTTACCCAATGGTTTAGACATCTTTTCTTTTGAAATCCATCCAGTTTCATTGTTTTCTAATCATTTAAGAATTCAATAGAAAGAAGTGTCACATCATCTTCAAAATGTTCCGATTTTTGAAATTGTTTTGCCATATACAAAAGGGAAGTTAATGCATTCTCTTCTTTCCATTGATTCGGATCCTTTGCCCAATCTAAAAATCCCTTTTCTCTGAAGAGGAATTGATCATCAGATCGAACGTCAAAAATTCCATCAGAGAACAAAAATAATTTTTCACCTTTTTTGAATTTCATTTCTAAGTTGGTTCCTTCCCATTCTGGTAGGATGCCGAGAGGTTTTCCTTTTCCAATTAGCGGAGTAATCTCGGTTTGGTTTCCAATATAGATGTCTTCGTGTCCTGCTTTTGCCCAAAGGAATGTTTTTGAATGAGAATCAATCGTAACGGCAACAGCAGTGACAAAAAGACCAGCCGTATTTCCGAATAAATAGGAATTTATCTGTTTGAGACAAGCAGATGGATTTTCCTTGCTTACGTTTGGTAATTGTAAGCTAAAGTGTAAGAGTGCAGAAATCATTCCCGCAGAAAATCCATGTCCAGACACATCAGCTAAAAAAATAAACGTTTTCCCATTCCCCAAGGATTGTACTGAATAATAATCACCGGCAATTCCATCGCTCGGAATGAACTCAAGTTTAACATCGATTAGACTTCTGTCAAATTTAGGATCTGGTAATAACTTTTTCTGGATACGAATCCCTCTTGCTAACTCTTCCTTAAAATAAAATTCTTTTTCCATCAAACGAAGGGCGTTGCGAATCACACTTAATAACTCTGATTCTAAGAATGGTTTAGAGAGATACAGATCTGCTCCTTCTCCGTGTAACTCTTTTCTTGTGGTGGCATCTGCCTTTGCCGTAAGTAAAATCACAGGCAATGAGTGGAATTCTTCTTTTTTTCGAATCTCTTTGATGAGATCGAGGCCACTCAGTTTGGGCATCATCAAATCAGTGATCACAAGATCAGGCTTTTCTGTAATCACAGTATTCAGTCCTTCTTCTCCATCTTTCGCCACAAACACATGATAACCTGCTCTTGTTAAGATCGAACCTAAGTAAGAACGTAAGTCCGGATTGTCCTCAACAACTAGTAATTTTGTAGATCGTTTTTTAGTATTAGGTTTTATTTCGTTTATTTGAGAATTGGAAGCATCGGGAATGTATTCGTGTTGGAAGAGATGGTATTTGGTTTCTTTCCAACCAGATATTTCTGACTCCGGAACATTTTTGAGTAATGGTAAGGAAAAATAAAAATGGGAACCTTTTCCCAATTCGCTTTCAACACCTACTTTTCCGCCATGAAGTTCAACTAGTTCTTTCACAAGTGCTAAACCAAGTCCTGTTCCTTCTTGTTCTCTAGTGAGTGATGCTTCACTGATTCCAAACCTAGAAAACAAACGTTTCATTTGGCTTTCGTTCATACCAATTCCTGTATCGACTACAGAAATCATGGCATCTCCGTCTTTCTGTTTTAATGAGAGACGAATGTTTCCACCTGTTTCTGTAAACTTAATCGCATTGGATAGATAATTAAAAATACACTTATCCAACTGTTCTGGATCGGCATGAACATAAAGAGGCGTTTCCTCTAAAACTAACTCAAAGTTGATGTTTTTTCGTTTTACATAGGCTAAGAAATTTTCAGAGACAAGTGATAAAAAATCACCCAATAAAATTGGAGATTTTCTTAATTCCATACGACCAGAAGTGATTTTTTGGAGATCTAGTAGTTGGTTTACTAAACGAGTAAGCCTTCTTCCTTGATTGACAATAACTTTCACTTCGGATGGATTTAATCCTTCATTCCTTTGTAGGGCTGATTCGGAAGGACCAGAAATCAATGTAAGAGGAGTTCTCAGCTCATGAGAGATATTCTGAAAGAAGGCAGTTTGTGCTTTGTTTTCTCTCTCTAATGAGTCTTCTGCAATGTTTGCTGCTAAGGTAAAATAATAGGCAAACCCAGCATGGAAGAGTGTTGAAAAAATAATATTAGATACATTGATGAGTGCAAGAAAATTTGGACTCCATATGTAAATGGGGGGATAGTTCATTGAATAGTAGTAAGTTGATGCAAATAAAAGACAACCGACAACAATACTTCCGAATTTAAGGAAGTTTCTTCCTGGAGGTAAAAGAAAAATTCCAGTTGCAAATAACATCATGTAGTATTGGTAACCTGCACCCCAACCAAAGAAGTAAGTGGCTGTCAACGCATGGAGAAATACCTCTGAAAAGCATAAATACAAAGAAGTGAAGAGATATTTTTTCCGATTGATCCATATCGTGAAAACAAACCAAAGAACACTTCCCAGATTGAAGATTGCCATTTCATAAGCGCCCACAATCCAAAAGAAAAAAATAAAGGTAAAATGGATCAGACCAGCCAATACATAAATGGAGTTTGTTGCTACGTAGTACCTTTGGTATCGAATCTCTACTCCTTGCGGAGCTTGAAAAAGTGAGCGAACAAATGTTAAAATCTGGATCATGTTGGGAAATAGGAAATAGGATAAACAAAAAAAAGTCAAGAAATCCTTCCGTTCTTTTGGAACGATGTTGTTTTTAGCACGGGAAAATGAGAACAGATGGGAGACAAAACGAACGCTACTTGGCGAACTACATTTGCGTTTAGTTCCAATCAAAATTTTTACCTCATCTGCTATAAAAATAAGCAAAAAAAAGAGCCTTTCTTCGAAAGAAAAATGAACGAAGAAAACTTCGTATATGTCTTACCTTCAGTGGCTTTCTTTTGTTTCAATAAAGATTGATTTTCGATATGATTCACTTTTTACAATCTTTGGTTTTGAGTCGATTTTACGTGTTTGTCCTGGTTTTCCTATTCATTACAAAACCTATCCATTCGGAGAACCTAGGAAAAGTTTCATCCAAGCCTAATGCAATATCGGAAGAAAAAAAGGAGGAAGAAGAAGAGATTTCAATTGAGATCACTCACGAGATTACCAATGATTTTGTTTGGCGTGGTCAGAGTTTCTCGGGAGATTATATCTCGAGAAGAGACAATCTTCCCTATAAAAGTTTTGCGGAAGCATATACGTATGTGCCTGTTGCAAGAATCAGTCACTCAAATGGATTTTTCTTTGAGTTAGAAGCAAACATCGCATTAAAAGGTAGGGGTGACCGCGATTCTGACCAAAGAATACAAGCCTATCCAGGTGGGAATGCGATTGATATAAATCGCTGGACTGGTCAGTTTTTAGCAAATCCAAATGATCGTTTTAACTATTTTGATCCAGCTAACGCAGTATATTCGGAAAATTGTAATCTTTCTTCTCCGAATGATCCCTTTGTAAATCCTTGTGCCATCAATCCTACTCAAATCAAAACATATGCAGAGAGGAATGGATTGGCAAGAACTGATGGACTTTTTACTACCTTTGCTTATGAAATGGATACGAAACGATTTGGAACATTTACAGTAGGTTCTTGGTGGTATTTTAAAAAAGATCGTTCTGCTAAAAATACTTGGAATGAATATTTTATATGGTGGGAGTTACCTTGGTTGAAACAATCATTAAATCCAACCATCCAATCATTTAAACAAACATCTGCCAACACACAAGCAGGATACTCGAGCCAATACTCTTCTTTTTCATTAGGTCATCATTTTCTCAAAGAAAAAGAAATCTCAATTGAATGGACATCAAGTATTGGTTATGTTTGGGTCAATAATCCAGACTCACAAAAATCTGGTTTGAATGATATCACATCCACGATTAAGTTTCTATGGAATCAATATTTTCTATCTTTCAATCATGCACACCGACCTGAAATTGATTTATATGATAATGATAAGATTTATTTTTTAAACTCAGAATCAAATTTTCCTGTGTCGAATCTCTCGGAAAGAGATGGAATGATAGTTGACCCTTCCAAACTTTATGGTGCATCTAATGAATTGCTAAACCAAGCAATCAGGCAACTAGATCCTTCTGAGCTCGTACAAGTTTGGGCAAAAAATCAGCTACAAAGTCAGATGATTCCAAGAAATTTATTTTGGATCGGAATTGGAATGAGTCAAACGTTCTAGGAATCTTGGATTAGAATCATGTTGAATTTTACACTTTGTTTTGAGATGCATTGGATTTTTTGCTCTATGATGGTGGTATTGATTTGGATGATTCAAATCCTTCATTACCCTTCTTTTTTTTATGTGGAAGAAGCTAGGTTTTTAAACTTTCATAAGTTCCATACAAACAGAATTTCTTGGATTGTTGCTCCAATCATGTGTATCGAATTTTTCTCTGCCATTGTTTTATTCGTCTTACAATCCGATGTTTTTTGGGTTTTCTTGAATCTTGTTTTGACGATTCTCATTTGGATTTTTACTTTTTTTGTAAGTGTTCCCATCCATAACCTCTTAAGTTCAAAAAAAGAGGATCGACGGATTCAAAAACTCATTCGGACAAATTGGATAAGGACGGTTTTATGGAGTTTTCGTTTTCTCTTACTTACGTATGTCTATTTTTCTTCGTTTCTAGACCGTAAGGTTTTTATTTTTTAAGTCTAAGAAGGGAACGAGAGGGAATTCAATGATTGGATTTCCAAAATATTGATCTTCACGGATAGGATTGACTGTATGAAACTTTGTATCATTGGAGCCTCTTCTGGAATTGGGAAAGCACTAGCGAATTTATGTATTAGAGACGGCCATCAGGTGTATGGTACTTATTTCCAACACCCAGAAACGGACCTTGGTTTTAGTGGCTACCAAAGGGTAAATGTTTTGGATGAAACATTGGATTTGGATTTTTTACCAGATACATTAGATGGTTTGGTATACTGTCCAGGGAGTGTTGTCTTAAAACCATTTGGGCGAGTCAGTGCAGACGAATTTATATCCGACTACCAATTACAAGTCATAGGTTTAACAAAAGTGATCCAATCCCTTCTTCCTAGGCTAAAAAATTCCACACAAGCATCTATTGTTGTTTTTTCAACCGTTGCAGTTCAATCTGGCTTTCCATTTCATTCGCTTGTTTCCGCTTCCAAAGGAGCAGTGGAGGGTTTGACAAAAGCCCTTGCCGCCGAATTTTCCCCAAACATTCGAGTCAATTGTATCGCACCTTCCATCACTGACACTCCGTTAGTTGGAAATTTATTAAATACAAATGAAAAAAAAGACATGAGTGCCAAACGACATCCTTTGAAAAAGATCGGAAAACCTGAAGATGTTGCCAATTTAGCAAAGTTTTTACTAACGGAAGAATCTGGTTGGATGACAGGACAAATACTTCCGCTTGATGGCGGGATATCTACTCTTAGAATCTCTGGGTGATGATACCAACACAAATGGACTGAAACTTAGATGCTTTGTATTTCCTAAACAAAAGATTTTGATTCAGATGTGCTATTTACTTTCTCGAAATCGAATCCATTCTGTGAATATTTTTGTTAGGTTCTTTTTTATGATGGCTCTATCTTTTTTTTTCGTGTTCGATACAAGCCATAGGCCTTGGTTGATTAGTCCGATGAGAATATGAGCTTCTTCGAAACTTGGTAAGGCCTTTATTTTATTCTCTTTTGCCATTCTTTCCAAAAAGTTTTTAAGTGGTGTGATGATAAAGTCCTCATCCAATTGAAAAATCTCTTCTGGTGACAAGACACTATAGCAGTCCCGAATCCATATTTGTACAAATTCTGGATCTTCCGCTAAGTCCCAAATAGAAGGAATTGATTTTAGAAAATCTTTCCAGCTAACATCTTGTAGTTCTAGAGCGGAGTTTTGGTTCATCATTTTACAAACTTCCCAAAAGATGTCCCGTTTGCTCGAAAAATGGTGGTACAAAGCACCTTTCGTGACTCCCATCTCTGCGAGGATGTCCTCTATGGAGGTCGAGTTATATCCTTTTTTCCCAAATTGTTTTTTAGCGATTTTCAGAATTTCGAGTTTTGTCTCCTCTCCCTGTTTGATTTTTAAATTTTCTTTTTCTTGGCTCAACTGTTTCTCTTTTGGGGTCATGGAGACATTTTTTTATGTTTTGCCGTTGATTCAACAAAAAAAAACATACGTACCGACGGTATGTATGTTGACAAAAAAAGAATCAATTCCGAAAAGGGAAGTATGAAGATAGAAAATACAAATCGATTGTTATTGTTGGATTGTTTACGCGGATTTGCTTTACTTGGGATTTTGATATCGAATATTCCCATTTTTTCTTTTCCCATCTATTCTGATGGTATCTTCCAAGATGGCTTAGCAAAATTTGTAAAAGCGTTTTATCATTTCTTTGTGACTGGAAAGTTTTTTGTCTTGTTCTCGTTTGTGTTTGGATATGGATTTTCCATTCTATTGGAAAACATTGAAGCAAAAGGTGGCAATTCAACACGTATTTACTTCCGAAGATTACTCGGGTTATTTGTTTTAGGTATCATCCATGCCGTATTCTTATTTGAAGGAGATATCTTGGTTTCGTATTCGATTTTAGGAGTTTTTTTGTATTTTGTGAAGGATATGGAATCGAAATGGAAAAAAATGATCCTGGTCACATGGATACTCTCTCTTTTTGCGTATGGAACCATTGGGATTGCAACTTACTTGAGTGTTTCAACATCGCAGGAAGTCATGGATACTTTATCAAAAGAAGCAATTACCAATCACTTGGGAGATTTTGGGCAAAATGTAACACAACAATTATCAGATCTGGTCTATGTTTATCCTTTCATTTTATTGTTTAATGTTCCAACTGCAGCAATGATGTTTGTTGTAGGTCTATGGGCAGGAAAAAGAAAGGTATTTGCTACTCCTGAAAAAATTTGGAATTATTTTTCTGGGAAAAAACGATATCTGATCTTAGTCGGTGTGTTATCGAATGGTTTGTATGTTGTTAGTAATCTCTTCCCAGATCATATCTGGTTAGGAATTCTGCCATCCTTTTTTCTTGCGTTTGGTGGTATTAGTTTTGCTCTTTTGTATGTGTTAGCCTTGGTATATTTGATCTCGATACGAGATTTCGGGGAATCTTTCTTGGTAAAGGGAGTATCAAGGGCAGGCTCTATGTCTTTAACCAATTATCTCTTGCAATCGATTCTGTGTTCCTTTCTGTTTGATGGATGGGGTCTTGGATGGTATGCAACCCTTCATCCGGGTATTGTCCTTTGTTTGACTTTGCCCATTTACGGAGTGAATGTTATTTTCTCAAGTCTGTGGAAACAATATTTCCCTCAAGGACCCATGGAATGGTTACTACGAAAATGGACTTACGCTTGAGATTTAACAATACAGATTCAGTCATTTGGTGATTTTAATACAAAAATCCTGAATCTGCATCGAGTTTTACGATGCCTATACGGTAACGTTTGTTTGCATTGAGAATGTTCCCAAATGCATATAGTGCATTTCCGTTTAAAATGATTTTACGAATGGCAGATCCAGATTCTAGTTTAGGATCCCAAGAGTTGAGAGTTAATGTTTGGCGGTCCAAGGAAAAAATCCCATTTCGGGGATTGCCACCAATCGAACTGATAAAGCCACCTAAATAAATTCGATTATCATTTTGGTCCATGGAACGAACAAATTCGGATGTATTGGGAAGGGTTCCATTGGTTGGAATCGAGGTTAGGTCAGGTAGTTGGTAAAAGGAAAGTCCAAATCCAGCATAAGGCGCAGTCGTTTCGTATTGGCCACTCAAGATTAAACGATTGTCAGACACAAAGGCTGAATAAGCAGAAAAATTAGACGTAAATGTATCACTATGAGTGGATTGGAATGCACCGGTGAAACGATTGAGTTTTGCTAAGTGGACAGCTACATTGGGTATGGTTGTGAATTGGCCTGCCACATAAAGTTCGTCATTCCAAACTTGTAAGGACCGTACTGTATTATTTGGATTTGCCAAAAAGTTTGCATCAAAGGTACTTGCTATTGGATCAAGTTTTGCAATTCGATTGACTGGAACTGAATTTACATCAGGGAACACTCCAGCGGCATAAATAGAATTTTGATGATAAACCAGAGACTCAATCGAAGATGCTTGGAAAATAGGATTCCATGCTAACAATGATTTTGTGTCCAAGTCAAACGCGGCAGTGGATTGACGGACGGTGTTGTTTATCAAGGAAAACTGTCCATGCAGATACAGTCTGTTTTCGGCAATGAGCATTGTGGAAACGAGATCATTTGGTTCAGGATTCCAGTCAGTTGGCACACCTGTCTGTAAATCCAATTCGGCAAAATAACCTTGTGCCCTTGTATCAATGGCTCCAAAACCTCCACCCAAAAAGATCACATTGTCTTTCATTTTTAAAGCAACGCCGTTGAATGTGTTATTCGCATTGAATAATTTTGGATTAAACTGGGTGACTACATCTGTTGGAATATGCAATTGGAAAACATACTTTCGATCTAAAGTTCGAACGGTTTCGAACATACCAAAGGCAAAGAGATGATCATCAATGATAGATAGTTTGTAAACGTATTGAAAAATTCCATCAAGTGCATAGTCGGGGCTTGGTGTTGTTCCCGTTAAATCAGTTTTGAAAATTCCTAATCTAGGGGTAGAAATTTCGCCTGCGACAAACAATTGATCATTGTAAATCGCGATGTCAAATACGGCATTGCCAGCAATCACAAGCGAACTAAAGGCTGATGTGACAGTATTACTTGTTAGATCAATTGCAGCAAGTTTGGATCTGACAGCGGCGCCTGAATTTAAGGAAGAAAAGACGCCACCCAAATACAGAATGCCATCTTTGATCTCAAGTGTGTTGACATTTCCATTTGGAGTCACAATGGAATAGAAATCAGAGCCATTGATTTTGTGAATTTTTCCCAGATAAGCTGATGGATTTGAATTCACCGTTGTAAATTCTCCACCGATGTAAATAAAACTTCCGTCTGTTGCCAGACATTTCACATCAGTTCCTGATACAATTGGAGCCCAATCTTCAATTTGGCCAGTGATCGCATTCACTGAGGCAACATGTTCACGGAAGGTTGTGGAAGGAAAGTTGGTAATGGCACCATTGGAAGATTGAAAGTCTCCGGCAAAAAAGATCCTCCCATCTAAATAAAGTAGGTCATAATAAATGGTAGTTGATGGATTCAACCTGGCATCAAACGACAAATCGAGTTGGCATTTGGAGTTGATCTTTGCAAGGTTTCTTCTCGGGTAGCCTTGAATGTGTGTGAATTTTCCAAGGATGTAGAGGTTACCAGCTGGATCCATCACTGCTTGGTTAATCGTCCCATAACCTGGAAGTGATTCATCAAACACTTCTAGCTGTGGGCAATAAGTAGACGCAACTGGTTTTCCTGAATCACTCCAAACATAAGCCCCACCTCCAGTGAGCGCTGCCATTTGGTCAAAAAAACCACCAATATAAATTTTACCTTTCGCAATCGCTGCCGTGATCACTTCAGCAGGTGAACCAAAGGTAAAAACTCCATAACTCAAAAAACTTGGTTCTCCTCGTTCGAAATAAGGAACACAACTAGGGGAGCGATCAGTTGTTAGATTCTTAACGAAAAGTAAATTGAGAAACGATCGAGAGTTCGGATCACATCCATTCTCTAATTCAGGTGGTTTACATCCAGAAGTCACAGTGTAAATCAGAAGGATGAATGCAAAAGAAAGGAATGATTTCATATAACCAAAGTTTAGACTCATAAACTTTTTCTCGAGTCAAATTCAACGTATGCATACAAACAGAAAAAACAAAAGAATGTATGATTGGAACATGTCCGAATCTCTTTGTAGAAGGAGGTCATCTTTCAAGTGAGGATTTCGAAAGAGTGATCACCTCTCCTTTGATTCGTTGTCATAGTGACAACTACAGAAAAAAAAGTGATGTGGAAGGAAGAGGATTGGAATTCGATCAATCTGCTTTTAAAGATTTTTTCTCCGATCCACTTGCATCTAAACATTTTTTCCTTTCAGATGCACTGCAATTGCCGGAATATCCTGTGATATTACCGCATTCATTATCAGAGTTTGCCTTACAAACGCTTTTAGCTTGTTGTCTTGCCGCATTGTTGTTTCCATCGATGCACACAGTTATTTATTTGTTTTTGCAAAATCCAAAACATTTAGCTGACAATTGAAAGAAAATTCCAGTTAGAAACAATAGAGAAATGAGAATCGTAAGTTTTTTCATCTTTACCTCGGGGAAAAGAAATCTATAATTCTCATACTTTGGGAAGACATTTTTAGATTTTATCAATTGTTTCTTGGGTTTCAAATTTATCGATTGATTCTTTCTGATCCTTGTTTACGTTGATGGATACTTTTTTGGAGATGATCGTATGAACGGATTCAAGCTGTTTCTTTTTTACATATTTTTTATGGTGACTTCTGTAGCAGCAGTAGACTCCACTTCCCGAGCGAAGGCCGATACTTTGTTAAAAAAACAAGATTACGTTTCTGCCTTCAAACTTGCGGAGACAATTTTAAAATCGGACCCAAATGATCGGTACGGACTGTGGTTACGTTTCACTTCTGCTTCTCAATTGGCAAATCAGAAAGGAAAATGGCCAGAGGAATGTTGGACGAGTGCAAAAGAGTTTATTGCCATTGCTGCAGAAGAAGAAGTTGTTAGTCTAACGTCAGCTATCTGGTGTTTGAACCATGAAAATCGATATTCCGAAATGACATCGCTAATCCCCAAGGTAATTCCTTTCGCACAAGAGAAGGTTGGAGATGGAAATTATGGTTTGTTAATCAATACATTGACAATTGCTTATATGCGATTAAATGAGAAGGAGAAGGCAAGAGAGATTTTGTTCCAAGGGTTGTCCCAACTATCGGGTAAGAAAGAAGCCATGAATACGGGTTATAATGTGGCAGAATTGTTTTACGATGAACAAATTTCCTTCAGTGAAAGGGAACGTTGGCATGAATTATTCCAAAATAACTTATTTAAAGACACTCCTACGAATCCACTCATTCCTTCCATTGCTTGGAATACTTCGTTATTAACGGATGAGTATGTAAAAAAAGGTAAATATCATTTTGCTTTAGATACTATCTCTCTTTTGTATCCTGAGTTAGATACAAACGTATCCTCCTACTGGAATTTTTTACGGGACCAACTTCTAATTAAATACAAAGCTTTACTTTTTAAAAATAGAAAGTTAAAGGAACCACCTCGTCGGAATTTGAAAATGATTTTTTTAGTGGTTCCTAAAACTAGATTACAAGATCCTTTGCCGAAAAAACTCGCAACGTATGAAACTTTAGATGCAGATTTGTCTGACAAAGATCTTTCTGATCTTTTACTGAGTTTTATTTATTTTCGAGATTCCTTTGAAGAACTTTCCAAAGGAGTTCATTGGGACTATGAAGTGATACAAACTAATTCGGAAATTAAAACCACAAACTTTATAGAAGAAAGATCGCGATTTGTGATGCAACCATCGATTGAATCCATTCAACCGGCGCTTTCTTCGGACGTGTTAGAAAAAATCAAAGCCGCTGATGGTGTTGTAGTGGTATGGCCAGGGACAAAACAACCAGAAGGAGTCCTCATCACCAATGGAGGAGGGACTGAATGGAATTATGGTACTCCTTTGGATCCTGAAGTACGACTTACCATCATTTCCGATTCCAACAAAACGATAGCCAGTGGAAATCACGCTAACCATCCCATATTTCTGTATCATGAATTGTTCCATGTGCTCGAGTGGGCCTATCACAAATCTAACTTTCCTAAAAAAGACCATCCCTATGCTAGAAGGAAGGAATGGCCGAGAGATTACAATGGAAATACGGAATGGGACTTCTATTCAGAAACATTTAACAAACGTATGATGAAAGAAGATAGTATGGATCGTGTGTATTGGATGGGTAGAAAAGAAGGATTTTTTGGAATCAAAAACAAGGAAGAAAAGCGCTAATTGTTTTTTTAGCCTTGTCTAATGGTTGATACGTTCGACCGGAGAAAATTTTTGCCACCACTGTTGCTTCGTCTTTTGTTTTTACTGATTTTTACATTGCCACTCCTTCAATGTAAAGCGTTTGGAAAAGATCCAGAAGGAGTCCATCTCGAGACCATTCAAAAATCCACGCACTATGATCGCTCTAGAGAGCAGTTTGTCAATCGTAGACCAGATGTTTTGGAGAAGATGCGTGAAAACCAAAATTTCTTTTCCCTTCTTCTTCGATTTTTATTTGGTGGAGACAAACATCAAAAGCCATCTGTCAAATTGCCTGAAG
Source organism: Leptospira sp. WS60.C2 (assembly GCF_040833955.1). Lineage (NCBI taxonomy): Bacteria > Pseudomonadati > Spirochaetota > Leptospiria > Leptospirales > Leptospiraceae > Leptospira > Leptospira milleri. The sequence continues at coordinate 1,088,162 of NZ_CP162133.1, forward strand.
TAAAACCAGACTTTGCAGAATTTTTAAAACCTGATCGCAATATAAAATTTATCTGGTTCGGTCATTCTACGTTTCTTGTGAATTTGGAAGGAACGATCTTGTTTTTTGATCCTGTGTTTTCTGAGTCCGCTGCTCCTTTTGGTTTTATGGTGAAACGATTCCAAGATGCTGTCGTGAAATTGGAAGAATTACCCAAGATTGATTATATCATTATCTCACATGACCATTATGATCATTTGGATATGGAAACGATTACTTTCTTTAAGTCCAAAAACACTCACTTCATCACACCACTTGGCGTAACTTCTCATATCAAAGAATGGGGCGTCACACAGGATCGTTTGCACGAATTGGATTGGTGGGAACGCTTTGATTTGGGAAAAATTCAGATCATCTGTACACCAGCGCAACATTTTTCCGGTCGTCGCGGTATGAACGGAAATAAAACCTTATGGTCCTCCTGGACTGTTCTTGGACAGAAAGAACGTTTTTATTTCAGTGGGGATTCAGGTTACGACATTCACTTCAAACAAATTGGAGACGCCTATGGTCCCTTTGATGTCACGTTCCTTGAAAATGGTCAATACAATCCAATGTGGCAAGCTGTACATTCCTTACCTGAACAAACAGCACAAGCCCATTTAGATTTAAGAGGTAAACGTCTTGTACCAGTCCATTGGGGGATGTTTGACTTATCTCTGCACAGTTGGTATGAACCAGCGGTAAATATCGAAAAGGAAGCAAAAAAACATAATATTGATTTACTGACACCTAAGTTTGGTCAGCTGGTAAAATTAAAAGAACCTAATTTTTTTGAACGTTGGTGGAAAGAATACATTGAAAAAGATTGATACACATCTGCCTAATTCAAAAAGAATTTAGAACCAGTTTTCAGATTCTTTACCTATTTTTGAAAAGTAGAAGTAGGTAAAGAATGCGTAAAATTCATCTCTTATTTTCCTTAATTTTTTTGTTAGCTTTGAATTGTTCTCCCGAAGAAGAAAAAGGTCTTTTTCCAGGATTTCAGATTACAGGTAATGCTTTCACTGATGCATTGTTACTTGGTGTTTTAGCAACACCACCTTGTCAATTTCTCACAAATGAGAATGCTAATTCGTCGTTTGTTTTAGGAGAAGGGTTGACTTCAATTTGTAGCGCGCAACTTGTCCAAGGGACAATTCAAGTTATAAAGACGGGAACCTATGAGATTTCTGCCATTCCAGGAAAACAGACTCTGACTGCTAGCCGGTGTAATTCGATGCATTTCGATTTTCATATTAGCCTTAGAGAGGGAAACAGTGAAATTCTTTCTTCCAGTGGGACGGCCTCCACTCAATTTGTTTTGGAAGCTGGGAAACAATACAGCTTGGTTCCGACTGGTCTTGTGGATCCAAATGTTTACCAATGCCAAGGCAGAACGGTAACTTCGAATGTCGTTCCCTATCGAATTCAATTCCAAAAACGATAGGTAGTTTCCGCAGTTGCGGATTACTACCATCGCGTTTTCACCGTTAGGAGGGTATACTCCTCCTATGAGGTGGATCCAATTATTGTTTCTATTCTATGTTTCCTGCACCAGTTTTGACAGGATGGTGTTTCTAGGTTATGTGGACGAAGAAATCCAATTGCGGCGAGATGACTACCGAAGAAGACAGGTATCACTTGGATCTACGTCTGAGTGTTTATTACTTCCGAATGATATGTATCCTTATTCTAGAGTCGAACCTTGTGCGGTTGGAGATACGCGGGGTTTACAATATGAATCAGTCGTGCAAGTCCAAGGTCGTGTTCATGTTTGGTTCATTCCAGGTTATGTGTTAGTGGGCCATTCTAATCTTGAATTTTATAAGGATGTCACTCTAGGCAGAGGTCCATTCCACAATCGTTCCTTAAAGGAAAATATCCTCCGCCAATCGATGTCACAATCTCAATTTCAAAATCGAAAGATTCCAACCATTCAGTATTCAAAATAAAATCAGGAGTTTTAAAAATGAAAAAAGATAGTTTTGTGATACTGTTCCTTTTCTTCTCAATTTCCTGTGTTGCTCGGCAAATGAATGATGATTCATACACGACTTTAGAGGAACCAGCGAATTTTCAGAAGGAAAAAGATGTAACATTTGCTAAAAAATATGGATATAATTCTGAGTGTTTGGTGTTGATGGAGGGGCCAGTGCCTAGCCGTTTGGAACCATGCATTGTGGGGGATGTCCGTTCTGCGTCTATGATGTATAAAGAAAGTGAAACAAACGTAAAAGGGGAAACAGCACAATTTGAATGGAAGATTTCTGGGGCGGTTTATTCTCCCTTTGTCAATGAAGCGTATTACCAAAATTTTATTTTATACCGAGGATCATTTTTTCGAAAATCGGATGAAGAGTATGATCGGAGATCCGAAATTCATACGATTTTCCCATATCTATCGAGGCCCTCATACCGTTACCTGAGAGGAGGGCATTCTCGTTAACAATGACTTTGATTTGCGATTGACGAAGAGAAAAAAGTGATCAAAATAAAAGAGAACATGGAGAGTTTACTCTCCTTCAGAAAACTATGAAACAAATCTTTTCTGCTATTTTTCTCTTTCTTTTGATTGTTCCATTTGGTACAGTTTCTGCCAAAGATTTAGAAATTCTTTCCATTGGATTTGGTTCCTGTTTGCACCAAGACAAAGAAAGTCCCATACTTAAAACCATCCAGGCACATAAATATGATTATTTCATCTTACTTGGCGATAATATATATTCGGATACATTGATCGCAAATGAGAAAATTCCAGCGTATGAAAAACAAGTAAATCATTCAGAATGGAAAACCTTTGTCAAACAAACACAGATGTTGTTTACTTGGGATGACCATGATTATGGAATCAATGACAGTGGAAGTGAATATCCCGAAAAACAAACTTCGAGAGAATTATTTCTAAAATACTGGCAACCTATGATGCCAAAAAATCTTGCCTTTGGAACCAAAAGCCAAGAGGGCATCTTCTATTCGCATTGGGTCAATCTGAATGGGAAAAAAATTCACATTGTTGTTCCTGATACTCGTTACTTTCGATCTCCTTTGCAAAAAAGTTTTGTATCTCGGTTGACTGGGAAAAACTTTTACACATCATCCAACGATCTAAATCGAACGATACTTGGCGACGAACAATGGTTATGGCTATTAGAGGAAATTTCTAAACCTTCTGATTTTCTCGTTTTCGTTTCCAGTATACAGGTGATTCCCACCGAACATCCGTTCGAAAAATGGGGGAACTTTCCTCATGAAAGAAACCGAATTTTGCAAACGTTACAAAACGCCAATACAAAAGAGTTGGTCATTTTGTCTGGTGATCGCCATATAGCAGAAATTCACGAATACAAAGTTCCTGGCAAAAGAAGTATCGTTGAAATTACATCAAGCTCGTTAAATCTACCATTGCCTTTTTTGTTACTTGAATATGATTCCGAATGGAAAATAGGCAAAGCCTTTAAAGAGAAAAACTACGGTGAACTAAAACTGATTTCAAAAGATGGAAAGATTATGTGGAAAACATCGATTCAGGACTTGAGAGGAGAATCCGTTATGGAATATGACCCCTCTTCTCTAAAATAAGCAGAATTAGAAACAATTGATAGGGATATTATTTTGAAACCTAAAGAAAAAATATTAGAAAGTTCCTTTGCACTCTTTCGTGAGAAAGGCTTTCAAGCAACAGGGATAGCTGAAATTTTAGAAAGAGCCGGTGCTTACAAAAAAACTCTTTATGATCATTTTAGATCAAAAGATGATATTGGTTTTGAATATTTAAACTATTTATCGGAACAACAACGTATCGTGATGTTAAAGGTGTTGGCGAAAGCCAATGACCTGCCTGATTTTATTGAAAAATGGGTAAATTTTATCGTTCGCAACCAACGTAATACCTCACGAAAGGATTGTCCAATTGCATTATTTTCGGGAGAGATATCTCATTTAAACCAATTTGATACCTATCGAAATCGTGCCGTACAACATGTACTAGAAACTGTTGAAATTTGTATTTTGAAATTTGAACCTAATTTGAAGGCAGACTTGGTAAAATCCATTAGTTATGAATTGTACATGAGTTATCTGGGGGGGTTACGGCTTTATGCTTTGACTAAAGATCGTAAAGTCATTGAGAGAATGAAAGCTCAGATGATCCACTCAGCACAAAGACTCATCAAATCGTAGTTTGAATTACCAACTACCACTCGCACCGCCACCTCCTGACCTTCCTCCGCCTCCAGAGTAGGAACTGGAACTACTAGATCCAGTTCCAGTTCCAGTCCCAGAGGATGTGAAGAATTGACTTGTGTGAACGCTGACTGTGTTTGCCAGACCAATTTTACGAAAGAAATAAAGTACGATTGTTGTGAGGATGACAGATCCTACGATTGCAAGGGTTACAAAGAGATTGGGTGAATCTGGTAATAAGAAAAAGTTTGAACGGATGAAGGTTGCGACTATATAAAATAAACCAAGAAAAAAGGGGATTCCTTCTCCTGATAAAAAACCAACAAAACAAACAAAAAACATCAGCACAAACATGAATTGTAAAACAAAGTGTGCTTCTTTCATTTCTGGTTGTTTAAGAGTTGTGATTGATGCTTTGCTATTTTCTTCTCCCGCAATGTTTCGAGAACTGAGTAACTCAAGATAGGTTTCGATACCTTTCGTACTATTGATGCACATCCAATCGATATCTGCTGATTTTTGATCATCACGGATCGCACTAGTTACAATTTCCAAAAGAATCGATTCCTCTACTTTTCTTGGGTTTACCATTGTAGCAGTTTTGATTTCTGAATATTCATTGGTAAAAATGATGAATTGCTTTTGGTTAAGAGAAAATAGGAGTGTGATCCCAGATGTATTCCCAAAAGCAATGGTATGGTATTTTTTTATTTCTAACTTTGGATCTTTGGTTGTATCTAGTAATAAAATTTGAACTCCAATCTTGTATTTGTTCTCTAATGCTCGTATGATCTCAGTGGAACGATCATACGAAAAACGTTCCAAAGCATCAAATGGATCGTAAATACCAGTTCCTTTTTCCAATATAATCTTTTGGTTGTGCTTGATATGAGTTAACATATCTAAAAAAGCACGGTAAGTAAAATTTGTAAAATCCCCTTCTTTTTTCTCTTGGTATCTTTTGTGAAAAATACTTCTGATTTTGTTTTGGCTAAGTGACCAGTTATATTCAGGACTTGTTGAGATGGCTCCCATAAATTCATTCTTTGGTGATGAAACAAAAATAATGGCTTTTTTTTCTTCGCTTAACTTTTGTCGATTTAAGAAGAGGTGATGGGCACTTGCCTCTAATCCAAACTGGGTTTCTAAAGGTAATACACAGAAAACAAAATGAACGTCTTTGATTGGTTTTATTTCCTTTAACAGAAAAGGGATCGTATCAGGATGTAAATCAGAATTGGTATCACTAAAATTGTATGGACAATTGAGATTGCTTATGTTTGGTGAGTTTGCTCTCAATTGTTCCAAAATGGCCGATGTTCCTGAAAGCATAGCCAAAGAGGGATTCCCTGCTTTCATATTAGGTATGATCATTTCATCTATGATGCGTTTTGCGATTAAATCAGTGAGAACATCCTCTAATCCATATCCAACTTCAATTCTAACTTTTCTTTCGTTGGGAGCAAGTATTAACAAAATTCCATTATCTTTGTCTTTTGAACCAGGTTGCCATTTTTCAAAAACGGCAGTGGCCTCCTTTTCAATTGTATCTTCTTTTAATTTTTCTGTCACGTAGACGATGACTTGGTTGGTTGTGATTTTTTCTTCTTCGAGTAACATAGATTCTAGTTTTGATCTCGTTTCTGTGGGAAGATAACCACTTGGATCCATAACAGGTCCTGTTAACTCTGGATAAGGATCATTGTGACCAGTACATGAAAGTAAAGATACAGCCGTAACGATTGATAGAATGCATTTGATCCAATGCTTCATTTTGAATCTTTCAGTTTGGTTTCTAACGATAGGGCAGATAAGGAAAAAAATACTCGGAAATTAAATGACGAAATTTTCATGGTTTTGTTGGATACTGAATCTATTCGAAACAGCATCCAACTTCAAACCTTTTTTACGCTCCGATTTGTGATTCTAAGAAGCGACCATACCCTCGTTCTTTTCCTAAGGAATTCACTGGTTTCCCTTGGTCTACAGCCAACTTTCCATTGATGAATACTTTTTTAATGGTTTCATCATTACGTCTCACCCATCGTTTGAAATCTTCCATAAAAGGCATAGGAGCTTCCACATCTTTAGCAAGAGAGTCATCTAGTTTGTTTGGATCAATCAAAACCAAATCCGCACGTTTTCCTTCTTTGATGTAACCTGCATCAATGCCAAACCAATCTCCGATTTCTCCGGTGAGTCGATGCACAGCTCTCTCCATTGTCATGAATGGTTTTTTTTCCAATTCTGCATCACGCACAAGTTTTAACATCCGAAGTGGGAAGTTGTAATGTGCCATTCCTCGTAAGTGTGCTCCCGCATCAGAAAATCCAATAAGGATATCAGGGTAAGATACAATTTTTTGTAATGGTTCTTTTCTATGGTTTGCCATCACCGTATACCATCTTACTTTGTTTCCATGTTCAGCCACCATATCTAGGAAGGCAGTGACAGAATCCACACCTCTTTCTTTCGCAACATCGTCGATTGATTTTCCAATGAGAGATTTGTCGGGTGCGTCTACAATTTTTGTCTCACGGAAGTTTCGATGGAAAACACGAGGTAAAAACCAATTGGTCCATTGTCTTTTAAACCAAGAGCGATAGTCTGGATCTTTCATCAGTTGTTTTCGTTCTAATTCGTCTTCAATATGATTTGCTTTCGCACCTGCCGCAAATTCCTCAAACACAACAACATCCATCCCATCAGCATACAAATCGAATGGTTCAGGTAGGGCTTGGAATCGAAAATCAGATCGAAAGATGGTATTGGTAATCCGGCCAATCACACCTAAGAGCTTATATAAACCTGGATCAAATTTGACATCCATAAGCGAGATGATAGTAGTCTTAAGAGGTTTACGAAAGAGACCAAAGGCTTCTTTTAAAAACATAAGGACGTTGACCTTGGTTGAAACGTTTGGAACTCCTTGAAAAATTTTACCGCGTTTACGGAGAGTTTTGTTTAAGAATTCATACTCACTCCAATTGGCAAACGTAGAAGGAAGAGGTCTGGAACGAAATCTAGAACCATCCATTTTATCCCACACTAAAGTGTTAATGGACAGGCCCATAAAACCAGCATCTAATGCTTCTTCTAGATGTTCGTTCATTTTATTTAACTCTTGTTTGGTTGGTTTTTCGCCTTTGGTTAAGGATCTTTCAAGTCCCATCACATGAGCACGAATTGCAGAGTGACCTGCAAAGGAAGTGACATTGGGACCGAGAGGAAGAGCGTTTAAATGTTTTTTATATTCAATGGCAGAATTCCAATTTTTTTTACTCTCTAAAATAGATAGAACATTCTTTCTTGGGATGGCTTCCACTCGGCTAAACATATCAGCAAGATCTGTTGGATCACCTAATGCCAAGCTCAATGAACAACTTCCAAGTGAAATGGTCGTAACTCCGTGACGAACAGATTCGGAAAGATCTGGTGCCATTTCAATTTCGGCATCATAATGAGTATGAAAATCGATAAAACCTGGAGTGAGCCATTGTCCTTTTGCATCAATCACGGTTTCGCCTGGTTTTGGACTGAGTTCCGTCTTCGAAACTGTTTCAATATTTCCGTCTTTGATCCGCACATCCCCCACAAAAGATGGGTTTGTGCTTCCATCAAAGATTCGTGCCTGTTTGATAAGAGTCTCTGCCATGATACCTCCAGAAAAACCAGTAAAATTATGGCAGATTGACAAAGATTTGTCAATGATTCCCTAACATTTGCCTTCAGTTTCTCTGGACAAAACCCTTAATTGTTCACTGATAGGCAAAGCTCGATTGGCAAAGTGCCACTAACTCCGCTTCGGTGATCTCACGATTGTTTTCACTTGAAGAGATCGATTTCGCTAACGAAAATAAATGATCTACTTCTTCTTTGGAAACTTGGATTCCTTTCTGTTTGAGTAAAAACTCTATCGCTTTATGGCCAGATTGGTTGGTAAAGGAAATTCTTTCTTTGTCATTTCGCCCCACAAATTCAGGAGAAAAAGTTCGGTAGGCTCCCTTTGATTGGTGTAAGGTTTTTGTCACACCATCTTGGTGGATTCCAGATCTGTGTGAAAAAATATCCTCTCCAATGATTGGAGTTTTTTCTCCAATCGGAATGCCTGTTAGTTCCGCAATTCGTTTTGCAGTTGGAAAAATTCTTTGGAAATTGATGTTTAACGTTTCACCATTTTGATGTAAGGCGATAGCTGTTTCATACAAATTCGTATTTCCTGCGCGTTCCCCAAGACCATTTAACGCCACTTCAATTTGACTTGCACCTACATATACAGATTCCACTGAGGTTGCTGTTGCCATACCTAAATCATTGTGTGTGTGAACGGAAATGATGGCTCTCTCTCCAATCGTATCTTTGATTTCTTTTACCATATTCACAAAAACCATGGGACGGTACCGTTCTACCGTGTTTGGTAAATTGATGATATTGGCACCCGCCTCAATGGCGGTCATAAATGCTTGTTTTGTAAAATGAAAGTTTTCAATGGCATCACCAAAATGTTCACCTGAAAATTGGATTTCGACACCAGGGCCTGTAATGGACTTCGCAAACGAAATTGCCGATCTAATTTTTTGAAGTACTTCTTTCTCTGAAATTTTTAAGACATGTTTGATAGAAAAGTCACTCACAGGATAAACGATATGCATTCTTGGTTTGTCTGCCTTTTGAATGGCTTCCCAAGTCACCGCAATTTCTCTTTCATTGGCTCTGGACAAAGCGGCAATGGGCTTTCCTTTTGGAGCACGACTTGCTAACACCTGACAGGTGCGAAATTCGGCTTCATTGGAAGAGGGAAAGCCTACTTCTATGCCATCGACGTTTAAATCGACTAACAAATCGAAGACTTCAATTTTTTCCTTAATGGTCCATGGACGTCTTAAGGCTTGGTTTCCGTCACGTAAAGTAACGTCTTGGATGTGAATAATTTTTGGTTTCATGGTTCCTCCCTATCATCCGCACGAAAAACCACTTCCGACCGGGGGACCAAACATAAAAAAAGCCCACATCCCGGTTGGGAGTGGGCTTTGTCACATAGCTCTCTCTCCCTCGAATTATAAAATCTCGAGGAGGAGAAGGAGCTGAATGTGTGCGAATGATTTCATGTTACTGTTTAGACGAACTTACATCGCATTTTACGTCAATTTTTTTTTGAAAAGATGGCTAAGTCCAACGAAGAAAAGTAGAGTCAGGGCTCCTATGGGAACAAGTAAGGTGAACGAAAGTTTGAAACCAATCCCAACAAACATCGTAAAAACTATACTTACGATAAAAAATAGGGAAAACAAAAGTCCAGAAATGGGTAGATCCCTTTTTCCCTTTGCTAAAAAGAAAACAGCGATCGAAGGACCCAGTGTGTAGGAAAAGATCGTAAGCCCCATTTCTAGAATCCCTTTTTCCCAGGTCTCAACCAAGAAGTAAGGAATGAGGCTTGCAAAGAAGAGTAGCACTCCAAAGAACAAAGATAAGATCCTTGGGCTAAACCATCTGTCCATTTCCCAATCTCTTGCCCATGTGAGAGAGAGCGAGTTGATGGTGGAACTTAAGGTCGACATAGCACTGGCAAGGATGGCTGCCACCAAGATTCCAAGTAAAGGCGAGGGCACTTCGTTTACAATGAAATGACTGAATACCTTGTCTGGGGTTATGGATTGTCCTTCGTAGAACACATACAAGAGAGATCCTATGCATAAAAAGAGTAAGAATTGAAAGAAAACAACAATCCCACTACCGATCAAAATCTTTTTCGCAGAGATTAAGCTTTTAGTGGCAATCACTCTTTGGACAAGCATCAAATCAGTTCCATGAGATCCTATCGAAATAAACACTCCACCAAGAATCGCAAACAAAATGAAATAACTGTTATCACCCGTTTGGTTGTAATCGAGGACAAAAACTTTCCATTTTCCTAACGATTCTAAGTGTTGGATATGGTTGGAAAGAGTTTCATACCCGAGTTGTGATAGGATGAGTCCGAGAGCAAAGATCCCTCCCACAATGTAGATGACCCATTGTAATACATCCGTAAAGACAATCGCTCGAAATCCACCTAATACTGAATAGATTATCGTGACAAGGCTCAGGATAGAAAGCGCAAGGATACCTAAAAGTTCTGGAGATATCGCAAATCCCATTCGTTCCAAAAGAAAAGCGATTGGAAGAGAGCTGACATACAAACGAATTCCATCACCGAGTAATCTCGATATGGTAAAAACAAAGGATAAAGTTTTTTGTGGAGATTTTCCAAATCGATTTCCCACATACTCATAAACAGAAATGGTATTCCCTGAAAAATAAGAAGGCAAAAGGAATAGGGCAACGATGGTCCTTCCGACAATATATCCAATGGCAATTTCTAAAAATCGATAATCACCCTTATAGGATAAGGAAGGGATGCTTAGAAATGTTAAACTCGATGTTTCTGTGGCAACGAGAGACAATAAAAGAAAGATCCAGTGTATTTCTTTTTTTGCTAAGTAAAAATCTTCTTCTTTTTGTGTATTTTTCGCAAAGTGAAAGCCAAAATAAAAAACGACAATAAAATAAAACACCAAGACCAATAAATCCCAAATCATAAAAATCCTTAACCTACACTTTAAACTGTTAAACTCAAATTGGGATATTTCAAAAGAAGTCGAAGTAAATCGGATCTAGTGATGATTCCAACTGGTAAATTATCGTCATTCACGATGGGCAAACAACCAATTCTTTCCTCTAGCAAAACTTTGGTGACCTGCCTAATCTCGGCTCCGGGAGTTCCCACTAACACTCGCTTGGTCATCGCATCGGAGACTGGCATTTCTTTTTCATACGATTTGATTTTATCTAATAAATCTCTGTCCGACACAAATCCCACAAGTTCTCCCAATCGATTGGTAATCGGTAGGTGGCGGATTCTTTTTTCCAACATAAAATCGAGACAAGCTTCAATGGTTTCATCCTTCTCCTTTGTGTAAACGGGAGTGGTCATCATTTCATGTAGGAAAAAAACCGGCTTTTCTGCTGGTTCAGAGGATTCTTTGTAAACATCCTCTGGTTTTCGATGCAAAAAAGAACCAGTGGGCGTGGTGCCAGGCTCTCCTTCTCCAATTTGGGTCGGGGAACCTTGTCTTGTGGGATACACCCTAGGGACTTTATCGAGTTGCGTTTGGGGAGGGTTGGGGGAAATCCGCCCGTCATGGATCCAAAAGAACATAATTATGCCCTACCTTTCTGAAAAGTTTGTCAAAAATAAGAAAAAACTTGCAAAAAACGAACAGTGATTTTTTATCCATCCTACATTTCCTGTAAAAAGAACCAAACGAAAAGGCAAAGATCATGAACCAGAACTACCAAATCCTCTACCAAGCATTGGAGAACGTCGCTAAAAATTTCCCAAACAAAGTTTCGTTTCGGAAACGGAAGTCGGCTACAGAGTTTCCTGGGATCAGTTTTGGAGAAATGAAGGAGTTTGTCGACCACTTGACTCTGGGATTCATCGATCTCGGAGTGGAAGTCGGTGACAGAATTGGTTTTTTTTGCGACGCTTCTGTGAATTGGCTTCGGACGGATCTTTCCATCTTGACGGCAGGTGCAGTTGTTGTACCGAGAGGCACTGACATTGTCCGAGAAGAAATTTTATACATCTTAAACCATTCGGAAGCGAAGTATCTTGTCGTTCAAAAACCAAAAGATAAAAAAAGAATTGATGATCTGTTAGGTGAACTTAGCTTTCTAAAACACATTTTTGTTTTGGAAAACGAACAAGGTGAACTTTTAACGGGACCAAATTCCATTCTTTCTTTGGTAGAAAAAGGAAAGGAACTTTGGAAATCCAATGGTAAACAGATCTTTGAAACGAGAATCAAACAAATTGATCCAGATGCACTTGCAACTCTCATTTATACATCTGGAACCACTGGGAATCCGAAAGGAGTAATGTTATCTCAGAAAGGTTGGATCACAGCGATTCAAAATACAATTGCACGATTGGATATGAATTCAAATGACAATGCCGTGAGTTTACTTCCTCCTTGGCATGCCTTTGAAAGAGCCATTGAGTATGCAGGAATCTTCCTTGGTCTCGACTTTTTAATTTCGAATATGACTAGTCTGAAAGATGACCTTCGTGACTTTCGACCTACGATATTCCCTTCTGTTCCAAGGATTTGGGAATCTGTATTCAACGGGATCATGGCAAAGGTGGCAAAAGAAGGTGGATTCAAAGAAAAATTATTTCATTTCTTTTTAGGTGTTGGTGCGACTTGGGCAAAATACTATGCGAAGTTTATGGGGTTTGAATTTGAAATCCAAAAACCAAACTTTTTGGTTTCGTTTGCCAAACGTTCTTATGCATTTCTAATTTTAATACTTCTCTTTCCTTTAAAATTATTAAGTGTTAAAATCTTTTCAACCATCCATAAGGCGTTAGGTGGAAGAATTCGAATTTGTATTTCTGCTGGTTCCGCATTGCCGAGTGTGGTTGATGGATTTTTATCTGCGATTGGACTAAAAGTATTAGAAGGATACGGAATGACTGAAACATCAGCTGTTGTATCCATTCGTTCCAATTCCAAACCAACCAAAGGAACCGTTGGGATTCCCATCGATGGTTATTCCATTCGCTTAAAAGACGAAACTGGAAAAATTCTCACAAAAACAGGTGAGAAAGGAACACTTTGGATAAAATCCAAACAAATTTTGAAGGGTTACTACAAAAGACCAGAGCTCAACCAAGTTGTTTTTGATGCAGATGGATTTTTTGATACGGGCGATTTGATGATGATTTCTCACAGAAATGAACTGGTGTTTGCCGGTCGCTCTAAAGATACCATTGCACTCATCGGTGGTGAAAACGTAGAACCTATCCCAATTGAGGACAAACTGTTAACATCGCCATACATTGACCAAGTAATGGTTGTTGGACATGACAAAAAAACATTAGCGGCGCTGATTGTTCCCAATTTTGAAGCTGTGGAAGCGAAAATTCCAGGGATATCCAAAGATAAGGCTTCCGAATGGAATACCGATGCAAAGGTGAGGGAGCTGTTTCGTTCTGAAATTTCCAAAATCATCTCCAAAGAAAATGGTTTTAAATCCTTCGAAATGATTCCAGCTAACAATTTCTATGTGGTGCCAAGACCATTTGATCCAGATGTAGAAATGACAAGAACTCTTAAAATGAAAAGAAACATCATCTCTGATGTTTTCTCAAAACAAATTGAAGGAATTTACCAATGATTAATCCTAAACTAAACCCTTATCTCACTGATGAAGAAAGAAGTTTTTACAACACTGTTTTCCAGTTTTCAGAAGAAAAGGTCTATCCTTCTTCTGAAGAAAGAGACGAAAAAGAAATTTGGTCTGACGAACTTTGGAAAGAGTTCTCTAAGGCTGGTTTAACTGGTCTTACCATTCCACCGGAGTATGGTGGAGAAGGTGCTAGTTGTCTACTTTGTTCTATCGCAACAGATGCGTTTGCTTCCGGGTCTTTGGATGGAGGCATTGGATTGTCATGGGTTGCCCATTTGGTGATTGGAACCATGCCAATCGTTTTTCAAGGAACAGAAGAACAAAAAAAGAAATACCTCACGAAACTTGCAACTGGCGAATGGATGGCAGGTTTTGCTCTCACAGAACCTGCGTCTGGTTCTGATGCAGCATCCCTCCTCACGAAAGCGGAAGAGGTGGATGGTGGTTGGAAACTCAATGGTTCCAAAACATTCATCACAAATGGTCCTGTTGGACAAGTGTTTGTTGTGATGGCAAGGACCTCCGAAAAAGGAAGAGGGCCTATGGGAATCAGTGCCTTCCTTGTGGAAAGTCATACGCCTGGTTTTAAGGTCAGTAAAGTTCTAAAAAAACTCGGTCATCATACTTCTATGACAGCAGAATTGGTATTTGAAGATATGATCATTCCCAAGGAAAACCTTCTTGGACCATTAAACACTGGTTTTATGAGGATTGGGAAAGAAACGTTAGAATGGGAACGAACTGTGTTTGTGGCGGGGCTTGCGGGAGCAATGGAGTTTTGTTTTCGCAAAGGATTACGATATGCCAACGATCGCGTACAATTTGGTAAATCAATTTCAAGTTTTTATGGAATGAGAGATATCCTTGTCCGAAATTGGGTCTATATCCAAGCGGCTAGAAGATTGATTTATTGGGTCGCAGAACGAAAAGACCGTGGCATTCCTTCCCCATTAGAAAGTAGTTTGGGAAAATTGATATCATCAGAACTTGCGGAAGATGTGGCAAAAGATACCGTACAGCTGTTTGGTGGTTATGGCTACATGAAAGAATATGCAGTGGAACGATTTTACAGAGATGTAAAGTTAGGAACCATCGGTGGTGGAACCAGTGAGATCCAACGCTCCATTATTTCCTCTTTGTATCCAGGAAAAGAAAAATTCCAGAAGGAATTTTCTCGCATAGAAAATCCATCAAATGCAACGGATTCGATTCAGAATTTGTTATTTGAAATCATTCTGAAAATGGATGGCGAACCAAACCGTAAAAAGCAACAATCCATCGAGTTTGCATTTGCTGATGTTTTGTCTGTTTTTGTGATTCTATTTTTGTCTGAAATTGACACAAAGAAAACGACAGATTCTTATTCAAAGGAAGAAAAAATGATAGATCGGAAGTTACTTTCGTATTATCTTGTGGGGAAGTATTTGATGTCACTGAGCCGTTTGAACCAATACGTATCAAAAGAGTTATCTGAGTTATGGCCTCTTTTTACGGAATTGGGAACTTCTATCGAAGAGACGGTTCATTCTCGATTTTTAACCCTGCAGGAGTTAGCCTAAATTGTGAAAGCCGCTGCCCGAATTGCATTTTTTTATCTGTTTTTCGGGTATCTTTGGATTTACTTCTCCGACTATGCGATATCTCTCTTATTTTCTTCTACAGAAGATACGAGAGAAATCCAAAGTGTAAAAGGCTGGGTATTTGTTTCCATCTCCGCACTGATCATTTATGTTTTACTCGTCCGTGAGTTAAAGTACCAAAAGAAAGTTTTATCCGACAAGTTTGAATCAGACCAATTGTTTCAAGTGATTCTCGAAAGAATTGAGGATGCCGTCATCGTTTTTAATTTGGATACTTGGAAAATTGACTTTCTTAGTGAACAAGTTTGCCGATTATTTGATAGCAAAAATGAGGATATTATTGCCAATCCACAACTTTTGATGGATCGTGTATATGTAGAAGACCGGGCACGTATAACTGACATTTGGATGAATCAATTAAGGGAAAATCATACTGGTTTGCTCTACAGGATTCAAACTACAAATGGTAAATTAAAATGGGCGTTGGAACATCGCCTTTTCATTCCCTCTAAAAACGGAAGTCCCAATAAAGCTGTAGCTGTCATTTCCGATATGACAAGTTATATGGAAAACCAAACCAAACTGGAGCAGTCATTAAAAGAAAATGAAACCTTACTCACCGAAGTTCATCATCGTGTTAAAAATAATTTAGCAGTTATCATTTCTTTTTTGCAACTTCAGGTATATTCTTCACCACCAGAAACAGCTGACATATTAGAACAAAGTATTGTTAGAATCAAAGCAATCGCACTTGTTCATGAGAAGTTATATAGCGGAAAAAATCTTTCGGGACTCAGTTCTGTAGACTATATCACAAGTCTCGTCGAAAACATCAAGCTGATGTATATGAGAACAGATATCTCAATCGATTTAGAGATTCAAAAAATGGAATTTAATATCATTGATGCGATACCCATGGGACTTATGATTACGGAAATGCTAACCAATAGTTTTCGTCATGCCTTTAAAGTTCCAAAGGAAAATCCACAAATCAAAATTGAGTTTCTTGTCATAGATAATGGTCTATTTGAATTGAAGTATAGAGACAATGGAATTGGATTTCCTGTTGGCTTTGATTATCGTAAAGCAGAAACCATTGGTCTTTCCGTGATTTTTTCATTGAGTAGTCAGTTGAATGGTCGTGAGATTGAATGTTCTTCCAGTCCCAACCAAGGTGTTTTTTATCACTTCGCATTTTCTCCTAAAAGAATAAATGCAAAATCATAGAATTTTGTAGGTCATCATGTATCAAAAAGGAAAAACGTTTTCAGAAATTCAAATAGGAGACAAGGCATCATTTACGAAAACAATTTCGGAAACTGATGTCTATTTGTTTGCAGGCATTAGTGGTGATTTTAATCCCTTACATGTAGATGAAGAGTATGCCAAAACAACTAGTTTTGGAACAAGGATCGCACATGGTGGTCTTGCTGCCTCTTTGCTTGCACCGGTGCTTGGTATGAAATTGCCAGGACTTGGAACTGTGGCTCTAGAAACATCTACCAAGTTTCGTAAGCCTGTCTATTTCGGAGATACGATTACCTGTCTTGTCGAAGTGATTGAAAAAGTCGAACGAATCAAGGCGATTCGAATGAAGATTGTATGGTCCAATCAAAAAGGGGAAGTGGTGAGTAAAGGAGAGACTCTTGTCATTCCTCCCGGTTGAGAAATTGACCAACAAGTCCAATCTCTTCTTCTACGAACTCACGGATTTCTTCCAATTCGTCTTCATCTAGAATCTCTTCTAAAATTTCCTCTCCTGATTCATCTTGCCCGAGCCTCATCACAATGTAACCAGGCACTTCTGAGTCAGGATCATCCATCTCCACATTGACAAACTGGTATTCTTGTTCTGTCGTTGGTAAAAAAACTAAATAGTCATTTCCCATTTGAGAAAAGGAATAGAAAACTTCCCATTGGTAACTGTTTCCTTTCTCATCTACGAGATCAATTTCTTCCGTACTTCGATTGGGAAGGAAATCATCAGCTTGAAATCCAAAGTCTTTGATGTCCATTAGGTGAAAAATTCCCTCTCAAAAGGTAAGCTGTGTTTCTTTTTGAAATTACATTCTTTGCATGCAGGCACCAAATTGGCTTTTACCGATTTTCCTCCTCGTATAAGAGGAATTAGATGGTCCATAGTTAGTTCTTCTACTTTAAACTTTTTTCCACAATAGTGGCAAATGCCCGAAGCCCGTTTATTTTTCCACCAAGCTGTATTTTTTAAGTCTTTTGCTTTTTTTCTTTCTCTACGGATTTCTTCGTCGCTTATGTCAGAGAAAAATGGCTCGAGTGGAGGTTCGGTCATGATTTAAAAAAATCTGTTTTTTTCTCTTCGTCAAGAAAAAGATGGAGGAATGGGACGACTCATTTACTTAGATAACTTACGTTCGTTCGCCTTACTACTTGGGATTGTTTTCCATTCGGCGATTGTGTATGCTTCTGATATCAAATACGCCATTCAAACCGAAGAAAGAAGTGAAGTTTTGTCCTATTTTTGTTATTGGATTCATAGTTTTCGGATGCCGATGTTCTATATGATTTCGGGCTTTTTTTCGGCAATGGTAATCCAGAAAAAGGGAAACAGTTTTTATTTGGAAGGTAGGCTCAAACGAGTTCTTTTTCCAACCATTTTTGGACTGATTTTTTTAGCTCCAATTCAATATTTCTTAATGGAAAAGGTAAAGTCACCTAATGTTAGTTTGATTAAATTTCTTCAATTCTTTTTTACGAAAGAAAATTTCCAACATTCCCATATTTGGTTTTTGGTGGACTTATTTTGTTTTAGTATGATTTACCTTCTCGTTCACAAATGGATGGATCCAATTGTGAATTGGAAACTTTTACGAAAGTTTCAGTTGAGAGTCTTTTTATTACCAATTTTCTGTTTTGTTTTTGTCTTATTGGCCCATACACAATTTGGAAAGGGAGAATCGTATTTTGGAATCTTTAAGCTTACGTTTGTGTATCAGTTTGTTTTTTTTCTTTCTGGTGCATTTTGTTTTTTTTGGAAAGAGATCCTAATCATCCATTCATCATCAAAAAGTAAATTCATCGCTATTTTGATTTGGGCAGTCGTCACTTCTTTGTTACTGATGGAGTTGGAAATATCGGATCCGTTATGGATCTACTTTTCCTATGCGAATCCTTGGTATCGATCGGTTCACATTTTTCTCTGGGTTGTGTCGCCATTTTTATGGACTTCGTTTTTTGTGTCTCTTTTTCATGCCATTGGAAACAAGGAGGGGAAAGTTGGAAGTTATCTCATCGAGGCAAGTTTGCCTATCTACTTACTCCACCATCCAATCTCTCTCTTATACGCCTATGTTGTGAAAGATCTTTCCTATTCTTTATGGGAAAAGTTTCTCTTTCACAACATAGTGGTCCTACTGTTTACGTTTCTTTTTTATGAAGGTTTCATTCGTAGGTCAAAAACACTTCGATTTTTATTTGGTTTAAAAACTTCTTAGGTTTTGCTAATGGCTTGGATGGCAGACGCAACAGCACTGTCCATACTTCCAGTGTGTAATGCTAAATGTTCTCCAGCAAAAAACACTCTTTCGAATGGTTCATTCCAAACATCTTTGATTCCGAAGCTGCCTGGAGGGAATAAGGAAACAAATCCAGAGCGACCAGTTGTTTTTTGAAAACTAAAGAAGTGGAATTGGTTTTCTGATATTAATTCCAAATTTCCCACTTCTTCCAGTGCCGATAACATTAAGTTTCTTTTTTGGCGTTCACTTCCTTTTTCAAACAAAGATGCTTTATCGCCAGTTGTTATAGAAGTAACCGCTGTTATATTTTGTCCGATCGCAGTTTCTGAAACATAGAATGTTTCAGCGGCAGTATTCGTATTCTGATAAAAATTGGAAAGATTGGGGTTTGATTTCACAAAACAAATGTTCTTTGATATTTTACCAGTTTGCATTCTGAGAGCAGAGTAAATTAAATCTTTTGGTAGAGTTGGGGTCCACTTGATATCTAATACGGCTGCTGCAGGTAATGTGCAAATGATCAAATTCCCTTTGATGGTTCTTCCAGAGGCTAGTTCTACTGTTACTTGGTTTTTTTGTTGGGAAACTTTGACTGCGACTTCACCTAGGAGTAATTCTTGTCCTTTTAATAAGGAAACAAGAGATTTTACCATTTGTTCCGCACCAGCTTTGATTTGGTATTTTGGTTTGAGAGCCGATTGAAGTGCCGATAGATCGTCTAAAACGGACTCACTCGAAATTTGATTTAAGTCACCTCCTAAGATCATTCGATAAAGTTCGTTCATGGAACGAATTTCATCTTCCGTTAGACCCTGGTATCTTGCATAAGAAGAAAAGTTAATTTTATCAAGACCTTGTTTTTGATTTGTTCCAAGGGATTTGTGTAGATCGATCACTTTGTCTAAGGTTTCAATCGAAGCGCCTGAAATTTTATGAAGATCGGAATTCGATTTGGTTAATAAAAATCGATCAGAAATGCTGGCATTCACCAAATCAAGACCCAGCTGTTTGACCAAACTCTTAATGTCTGTTTGGTTTTCTCCGATCCATTCTCCACCTAAGTCCTGTACAATTCCTAATTCTGGATTGGAATACGTTGCAATTCGGCCACCAAATTGGTCTCCTCTTTCGACAACCGTTACTTCATATCCAGTTTGTTTGAGTAAATAAGCAGAATAAAGACCAGAAAGCCCTCCACCGAGTACGATCGCTTTTTTGGATCCAGATGGCTTCGATTTTATTTCTTGGGTGACCACTCCTGTGGATTGTCCGTAGAACTTTTTGGGGAAGAGGAGGCTTACGCCTGCGGCAGTGGCAGATAAATTTTTAAGGAATGTTTTTCGATTCATAGAACTTTCCCCTATTTTAACATCCAAAACAAAAAAGGCTAGAAAAATTACAAAAATAGAATCTATTGGCTTTGTCTTTTTATGCGAAATATGAATTCCTTCTTACACTCAAACTATCGTTATTTTTGGTACATTCTTTTCCTGTTTCCCTGTTTTTTGGAGGCGACACCTAAAATCAATTTGTCTACGGAAATGACAGGTGTTCCCATTTGGAACCAAGTTTTGGTGCTCGAAGATGTTTCTCAGTCGATTCCAGACAATGCAATCGTGACTGGTGAAAAAGACGGTGACTTCAAAATACTCTCTTCTCCAAATTTAGGATTTTCCCAATCGATATTCTGGGTAAGAATTGAGGTAACTAATCCCACTTCTTCCCTCATTCGATGGAACTTACTTTTTGATTTTCCTCTCATTGATGAAATTCAAATTTATGGAGACTCTCTTACTAAAGACTCCATACGAGCGTTAGGGGATTCCTTTCCATTTTCTATCAGGAATGTTGATTATCGAAATCCAGTTTTCCCGATCGAATCTCGCGAACATTCTACATCAGTTTATTATTTAAAAATTAAATCAGAATCTACGATCCCTTTGAGTTTGGATCTTTGGACGGAAAAAGCATTCAATGAAAAAATACATAGAGAACAAATGATTTTCGGTATCTTTTACGGGATCTTGTTTGTGATGATTGCTTATAATTTTTTCATTTATATTTTTACCTATGAAAAGAGTTATCTTTTGTATCTTTTTTTTGTAAGTTCTATTTTTTTCTTTCATTTAGTGAACAACGGTTTTGCATTTCAATACATCTGGCCCAATTGGGTATTTTGGGCAAACTATTCCTTACCATTTTTTATTTCTGTGTCTTGTATCACAGGAATCATCTTCACACATAATTATCTGCATTTGAATAAACACCTTCCCAAAGTATCCAAATTGATGTGGATATGGGTTGGAATTCTTGTTTTGTTTTCAGTGGTTACATTTTTTTTAAGTTACCGGGTGGCAATGGTGACTTCTATTCTTTTGACGGTTCCCACGGCGTTACTTCTCGTTTACAGTGGAACGTTTACTCTCCTTGCAAAGGTGAGGACAGCACGATATTATTTGATTTCTTGGGCATTTTTTCTTTTAGGTGTTTTGTTATACTCACTCAAAAGTTTAGGAATTTTGTCAGACAATCACATCACGAGATGGACCATACAAATTGGAACTGCTCTTCAAACCATTTTGTTATCTCTTGGCCTTGCGGATCGCATTAACTTTTTAACGAGAAGCCTTCGTGAAAACTTAAGAGATCTGTCCAACGCCAAAATCAAAATTGAAGATTCCGAAAAGCGATTCAGGGAAATTTTCCAAGGATCTGATGAAGTGATACTCATGATGAATGAAAATTTTGAAATTATCAACGCAAACAGATCCTTATCCAAACACTTGGGTTACCGTTTAGATGACCTTAGGAATAAAAAAATTACAGAGATTCTTTATACAGGAAGGGATCAAAAATCAGACTACAATGTCATGTATGTGAATGATAAACTGACTGATCTAAAAATGACAGGTTCAGCGATTAATTTTAAAACAGAACTTTCACAAAAGTATGTAAAAGAACCCAAGGAAATGGTCTGTCGGATCCAATACATTGATTTTGAAGAAACGAGAGAAGTTTTGATGACGTTATCCCCTGAGTATGAAGATACAATCATCCAACTGATCGATTCTGAAAAGATCGAACTTTCGATGAATAATTACCTCCGTAATGCGGAGTTGGTCTCCCAAAAAATCACCGCTCAACTGGCAAAATACCTCACCACAATCGAACAAACGGAAGTTCGATCTTCTGTGAGAGAAATCATCATCAATGCAGTGGAACATGGAAATTTGAATATCAATTTTGATGAGAAATCAGCGGCCCTTATGGAAGGGAATTATTTGGAATTTCTGCAAAAACGACAAGAAGATCCAAGGTATAGACATAAAAAAGTAAAAATAGAGTATTCATTTAATAGTGAGTATGTGGCTTATCGCATCACAGACGAAGGAAGAGGATTTGACCATAAAAAACATATGGAAAAATCGATTGATGAAATGAACGAATCCCACGTGCAACATGGCCGTGGGATTTTGATGACCAAATCTGTATTTGATCGAATCGAGTACAATGAGAAAGGAAACCAAGTCAGTCTCATTAAGTTTTTAAATAAAAATTAATTTCTTTGCCAGTCGAGAACCCACCACTCGTTCCATTCTTTGGAGTAGAGGAGTTTTCCTGGTAAATGACTTTGCAATAAACTTAAAAATTCATCTTTTTTCTCAGTGATGATTCCTGAAAAAATAATCCTCGGGGCGTTGATTTTTGCCAAATGACGAATGTTTTGTGAGAGAACGGCAAAGGTTATATTTGCAATTGCCAAATCATATTTTTGATTGGAAAGTTTTGGGTTGTCAATTCCTGATTCTTCTACACTGAACTGAAATCCTTTCGGATATTCATTTTCCGTCCAGTTGGACCACGCGGCTTTTACTGCATTGGGATCAATATCCAAAGCAAAAATTTTACTCACTCCAAACTTGGCAAGACCTATCGATAAAATTCCCGATCCCGTTCCCACATCACATGCAGTTTGAAAGGAAAACTTTCCATCCTCATATAAGGCATCTAAATGTTCCAAGATTAGTTTCGTAGTTTCGTGATGACCCGTACCGAAAGCAACACCAGGATTGATGAATAAAGGAATCCCACCTGTTGGTTGCCAAAGCCCAATGGTATTTGGTTCTTTTTTTTCCCAAGTGGGAATCACCCAAAGTTTTTTTCCGATCGGGAAGGGTTTATAATACTCTTTGTATGCTTCTTCGTAATCTCTTGTTTCGATGATCCGTGATTCTGAATTGGAATTATCGGGTGCATACAGTTTTAAGAAAATCAAAACCTTTAACTCTTTATCGACTTCATCAGTTTGTAAATAAATCCGAATGTTGGTGTTGTCTCGTATGAGTCCTTGGTCTTTTTCTTTTGGCGCTTCTCCATCAAAGAGAATTTCGTAATATCCTGCGCATTGTAAAGAATCGAGAAGTTCGTAAAACGGATCTGATAATTCTTTTGGTAAATTAACTTTTAGTTCGCGGTATTCCAAACTTAACCTATTTCATCCGTATAATCCATTACCAAATACATCAAGGTTTCTTGGTCTGTTGGATTTGAATATTCATGCGAAACATCTGCCTTAAAGAAAACGGAATCCTTTGGTTCGAGTTCGACCACTTTTTCTCCCACACGCAAACGAAGTTTTCCAGAAACCACTACGAGATTTTCTGTGGTTCCCGTTTTGTGAGGTTCTGCCACTTCGTGTCCACCTGGTTTTAAAATGAGTTCGTAAAATTCGGTTTTACGATTCCCGAGAAATGGAAAAAGGGCACGGCTTGCAAATACTTTGGAATTAGAATACAAAACTTTTGAGTTTTCCGCTTTGAGGATATGGATTCCGTCTTGGTTTTTCTCTTTTAAAAGTTCAGAGAAAGGAACATTGAGCCCATTGGCAATTTTCCATAAAACAGAAATGGTTGGAACGGATTTCCCTTGTTCGATTTGGGACAACATCGCTCGGCTCACCCCACATCGGTTTGCCAATTTATCCAAAGAGAATCCTTTCGTGTGGCGAATCAGTTTCAGGTTTTCTTTGACAACGTCTGTTATATAGTCGCCCGATTCTGAAATTAATGGATCTAATCCGTCACTACTTTGTTCTACTTTGCTAACCATTGTCCAAGCGTCCAATATAACAGAGGTATTGTCAAGTATCTATCGTTTGGGTCTTTCTTTTTTCTCTTCAATGACAAACACAGGAGGAAGTTTCATTCCTTGCGGAAACTTCTTTTGCACGTCTTTGGCGGTTCCGCGGTAGGATGTTTCGTGTGCAAAACTAATCCCAAGAGCCAAAAAGAGGCGCCTATCGTTTGGTAAAATTTTAGCGAGAGTTTCTAGACAATGTTTGGCCCGGTAAGGTGTTTCATAAAAGGCAAGAGTGATGCCAAGACCCAAGTATTGTTTTAACGTTCTTTCCCTATCTTTTTCCTCTCTCGGTAAAAATCCGAGAAATAAAAAAGGAGAGGTCGCAAATCCAGAACTAGTGAGCGCAGAAACAAGCGCAGTGGGACCTGGTGCTGATCTCACTTCCACACCCATCTCCCAAGCCAAAGGGACAAGCCACTTTCCTGGATCTTCTAGACCAGGACTTCCTGAATCGGAAATGAGGCATGTCCGTTTGGTCATCGCCAATTTCATTCCGATCTCATCCATCTCACTTCTTGAAGTATGTTCGTTTAGAAGGTCAAAGGGTTTTGAGATTCCGAGTTTTTTCAGTAAGGTAGAAGTCGTTCTTTGTTCTTCCCCTAAAATCCAATCTGCCTCTTCTAGCAATTGTTTGGTGCGAGGAGGAATATCTAAGTCGTTTCCAATCGAATTGGACACTAAATACAATCGGTTCATTTTGTTACAATCGGGAAGTCAAAGTAGGGTTGAATGAGGATTCCTTTCGATTTGCATGCTTTAACAAACTCCGGATCTCCTTTGTCAATCGCGACACCAAATTCCTTCGCTTTGCATAACATCGGATAATCATTAAAGGAATCTCCAAATACCAAATCAGGATTTGTTCCAATTCTTTCTTCGATTGCTTTTACTTTTCCCTCTCCGTAAGTATACGGTTCAATAAGTTTGTGTGTGTAGTTTCCATCTTCACCTAATACTTGTCTCATGCCTATCACATGAGATTCTTTCACAGGGAAATGGTGCGCAATCGCAGCAATTCCTGGTTCAGGAGAGGCTGTGACAATGTACACTTGCCAATTGTGGTGGTTCAAATAAGAGATCAGATCTTTCATTTCCAATTGTGGAAACACACCAGTTTCTTCTTCTGGCTGGTACACTCGTTGCCAAGCACGGCGAGAGACTTCGTAGTAAGTTTCTTTTGACATACCTTGGAAAAGAAAAGAAGTCCATCTATATCCAGATTCAATTCCAAATTCTTTCAATTGGTATGCATATTCTTCCCAAACCAAATGTTCTTTTTCGGCCAAACTCAATTTGGTATGGTCTTTCCAAAGTTTTTGGTCGCGAAAAAAGTAGGAAAGGTCTTTTGGCAAATATTCTAGACCTTCCATAATGAGTTGGTCCATTATCTTTTCGCCAAAGTCATTACGTATCAGAGTGTTATCAAAATCGAAACAGACGATGCCTGTTTTTTTGGGGATGAGAGTTGTCAGACGATCATAAATCTCATCCGTCCAACTATTCTTTGTCAGGTTAGTCACAAAACTTAGTCTGCAAATCCAACTAGGTTTGTGGCAACACCTTCTTCATAAGGAGTGAGAAAGTTTTCTGGATTCAAATACACATTATGGAATCTCACCTCGAAGTGCACATGTGGACCAGTGGACTTACCCGTGTTTCCAGAGAAAGCGATGATTTGTCCTTTTTTGACAACATCTCCTGGTTTTACGAGTAACTCTTGGTTGTGACCATATACAGTATGAAAATGGTTCATGTCATGGTGATAGAGTTTTACATACAGTCCGTAATCTCCACCTCTCCCTGCTTCTTCTACTACACCATCTGCCGCCGCAAGAACGATGGAATTTTTGGGAATGGCAATGTCGAGTCCTGTATGCCATGTGTTCCATCTTCTTCCGATCCGAGACGAGATTCGGGATTTGTTGTTTGGGAGCACAGGCCAAATGAATTGGTCGATAGGTGATTCGATCGTTTCGCGAAAGAGTTCCTTTTCTTGTAGGTTTCGCATGTATTCTGCAGAGTAAGGGAAAAAAATAGAACGTTTGAGTCGCTTGAGTTCTGCTTCCGTGAGGTGGTTGATCTCCATCACTTCATTGGCAAGTACACCGAACTCAGCTGCCTTTTCCAGGAGGCTTTTTTTCTCCATGTTTAGATCCACCCAAAGTCCCCATTGGTCGTTGTAACGTTGGAAGACATGGTTGTCCAAAAAAACAGGACCGTTTTTTTGTTTTTGGTATGCCGCATAGGCCGAGTAGGTCACGACAAAAAGGATTAGAACCAGTATGATATAGTAACTGCGGTTTCGCTTCATCTCATTTCGCCTCAAAAACTATGGTGCAATGCCAAATTCTCACGACCCCTCACCTGGTCAAGGCGAAGAGCCTGGAAACCTGCCTCAAACATGGCTTTTATGTGACATAAGAAGGCGGTTTCCCCAGTTGTCATTTCCTTTTCGAAGCGGAAAGAGATTTCTAAACAATGTTAATTAAGGGGAACGAAGGGTCATTGGTGAGGAAAATGAAAAAAAGGACCAGCATTTCGCCGATCCTTTTTATGAATGTTTGGATCTTTCTGTTAAACTGCTTGGGTCTTTTGTTGGCCCGTACGGTAGAGATAAATCCCTGCTACGAGGAGGCATACGATGCCGATGGCATAATACTCCCAACCAACATCAAAGTATCCCAAAACCAAAAATCCAAAGAGAAGGCGTGTGATTTCCATCGCACCTGCCCAGGATTTGTTTTCAATCAGTGCATTGATTGCTACAAGGGATAAAGTCACCCAGATGGTCACGAGGATTTGGGAAACCAAACTGAACTTGGCAACAAAAAGTAAAAACGCAAACGCAAGTAATAAAACGAGCACAAACCAAGACGTTGTGTAGGTTTTCACCTCGGAAGTTGGTTTTGGATCATACTTTTGGAAGGTTTCAGGACTGACTTCTGGAATCGGTAAAAAACCGGCAGGTTTGTCACCTTGTCTTGGATACCAGCCTGGTGGTTTGAAAAAGACACGGATTTTATCCATAAAATACTCAGCGGCAAAGGCTTGTTTTACGAGTTCCCAATAGTAGTGAAAATTTGCATACACTGGGTTGAAACTGCGAAGCGGCTTTACTGTTCCATATACACATGGTTCTGTTTCTTCTTGGAAGGTTCCAAACATACGATCGAAGATGATAAAAATTCCACCGTGGTTTTTATCAATGTAGATTGGATTGATGGCATGGTGGACTCTATGGTGAGACGGGGTAGACAAAATGTATTCCCCAATCTTTCCAATTTTACCCACAGCTTTCGTGTGCACCCAAAATTGGTAGATTAAGTTGATTTGTCCGCTGGCAAGATACATCCAAGGATGAAAGCCAAAGAGGGCGAGTGGCACATAAAAAATCCAAGAGAAAAGTCCACCAAGGCCCGTTTGTCGTAAGGCAACCACTAAGTTGTATTCTTCACTGTGGTGGTGGATGACATGGCCCGCCCAAAGGAAATTCACTTCATGTGCTAACCGGTGAGACCAGTAGTAACAAAAGTCTTGGCCGACGATACAAAGCACCCATGCCCAAGGATTGTTCATGGCAAATTCATAGATACGGAAGTGCTCGTAGATATAAAAGTAAGCGAAAAGCCCGACACCCTTCTGGAAAAGACCCCAGATTTGGGAGATAATGCCTGTGCTTAAGTCGGCAATCGAATCATTCAAACGATAAAGATCTTTGTTTTTCCGGTAACCAATGTAAACTTCTATGCCAATCAAAAGGAAAAAAACGGGAATGGCGAAGGTCACAATGGGAGGAGGTGTGAAATTCTCAAACATAACGCAGTAGATTTGACATCATTTTGTCAAAACGTCAAGCAAATGTTGACCAAGCGTCAGAAATTGTTTGTTGTTCAATTCTTCTGGACGTTTGGTTGGCGGAATTTCCGAAAGAAGGAGTGCCTTCCCCAAAGCCTCTCGAAACGGAGGATCCTCAGAAAAGGGAGATTCCCGCAAACTGACCTGGATTTGTTTTCGTTTCCCCCAAAAGAGAGTTCGTAACATCCGAGACCAGATTTCCACCTCTTGGGATGATTGGGGTGTCCAATGATCTCTTGTTTTCGGATCTTTAGGTGCCAGTAAAATCAATGCAGAGTGAATTTTGGGAATGGGAAAAAAGCAATTTTTATGCACTGTTTTTAGGTATTTGATTTCGCAAAAAGCAGACAAGAAGACTGAGAGAGAGGATGTCTCTTTGACGAGCCTTTCTGCAAATTCTTTTTGCACCATAAAGATTCCACCTTGGAACGATCGACATTGGATCATGATTGTATTGATGATCTCAGTCGTTAGGTGGTAAGGAAGGTTTCCAAAGATAAATACGTTTTTGGGAAAGATATGATGTAGGTTTTCTAAAGCATCACCTTCATGCAGAATTGCTTTGGGAAAGATGGGCAAAATTTCTTCTTTTGCCAATTGGATGTAAGCGAAGTCGATTTCAAATAGGTCAGTTTCTATTTCTAAACTTAAGATAGGATAGGTTAACGTCCCAAGACCGATTCCAATTTCTGCGAGTGTAATGTCTCTTTCGCTAAACAGAGGTTTTGCGGCATTGATGATATAATCCACCATATTCCCATCAATGAGGAAATTCTGACCAAACTTTTTTTGGGCACGAATCCCTTTTCTTTCAAAGAAGGCCTGGATTTGTGAGATTGTGGAATAAGGGGATTTCAAAATGATCCTCAACGATGAGGATTTTCCAGGCGTTAGAAATCCCAAGTAGTTTTTGATAGGTGATCCAATCTTTCGCTTCCTTTTTTTTCCAAGGTGGAAAGTCGAGAACAAGGATTCCTCTCCAATGAGTTTTTGCTTTGTTTGTTTCTGTCTCTTTTAAGGAGCGAAGTAAACTAGATATGTGTTTAGGATTTCCATCAAAACGAAATAAAGAGACAAATGGAGTGAGATCCGTTCCCAATCGGTGTGAGGATTGGATTTGGAGTTCCTCTTTTCCCAGTACCTTCCCAAAATTTGAATTGAGTCGATCGTTCCAAACCAATTGGGAAATGTTTTCTTTTTTTTGGAGTCTTAATGCATTTTGTAAACAGGACTCGGATTCGAATAAAATCTTTGTGATGGGTACGTTCCCTTTTGGAATTTCCAATCGTTTGTAAGGAGGGCAATTCCCAAAGAGATAAAATTGATTCTCACTAGTGATCGTAAAATATCCTTTTCCCATCTGGATTGGATTGTTGGCAGTTGGGTCATTAGGGAACCAGTAGGTAAACGGGAAAAAGAAGAAGAAAAACCCGCAAATAATGTAGTTCCATAACTGTTTTGGTTTTCTCTTGGTTCTGTGTATGTACAAGAGAAGACAAATGAGAAATAGAGAAAGTATAACGAAAAAAAGGATCGGTTCCTCGAGATTCCAAAGTTTATATCCTCTCTGGTAATGGGATAAACATTGGAAGAGTTTTAGAAATATAGAAAGAAGATAACTTGCAGGCGTCCATATCCAATCATAAATATAGACTCCCATAGTATTGGGAAGAAACGAAATGGAAGCCAATGTCACATACAAACTAGGAAGTAAAATTCCTGCAAAAGGAACCAAACAATAATTAATCCATATTCCTCCATAAGAAAATGAATGAAAATAAAAAACTAAAACAGGAAAACTACAAAGCGAACAAACAATGGTGAGAGTGAAATTCTCTTTCAAAAGAGATCGGGAGTTTGGTAAGAACAACTGATCTAAAATCGGTTTCAAATAAAAGATTCCAAAAACAGCACTGAAGGAGAGTAAAAAACCAATGCTTAAAAAATCAGAAAAGAAAAAGAATGCAATCACTCCAGAAGAAATGAAAAGTAAGTCGCTCACGATCATTTTTCGATAAAATAAAGAAGATACCAAAGTGAAAAAAGCAAAGAGATAGGCTCTGACAAAGGAAACAGGAAAATTAAGAAGATAGAGATACAAAAAAGATAAACACAACGAAAGAAGAATCGAGATCCATCGGTGTTTGGTAAAAATCAAATTTCCTAAACATTGGATGGATCCGATAAAAATTCCTAAATGGAGACCGGAGGCCGCAAACAAGTGTAAGATCCCTGACTCCTTTGCCATTTCCTTAAAATCTTTCGGAATTTCTTTCGTAGAACCTGAAAGCAGTCCCATCACAATCCGAGTTTCGATGGGAGAGAGCGGTGACTTCTTTAATTCCTGGACTAAGAATTGGCGAAAGAAAGGTTTTGGTTGTCTATGGTTTGTGATTTGGTTTGTATTTGCAAAAAACAAAAAGAGTAAAATTCCAAAAGATATCCATTTGAGATTGGATTCAATTGGTTTTGTGAGGATGGGGGGAAAAAGAAAGAGATAACATAACAAAAAAATGGATAAACAAAAGAGGAGAAAATAGATTCCTTGGAGTTCTGTTCCACATTTCAATCCAAGTGCTGCGCCACAAATCCCAAAACAAAACCAACCGAAGTTAGAATGTGGCAGAAGTTTTGATGGATTCTTCACATGGGATGAGGTGAAGAAACGAGAGACTTGGTTCTTGGAATTTTAAAAAGGATAGATGCCTAAGGTTTGTCTGACTTCGTTTAATTTCTTTTCCGCAACAATCTTTGCTTTTTCCTTTCCTTTTGATAAAATCGAATGCACATAATCTAAGTTTTGTGCCAATTCTTCTCTTTTTTTACGGAAAGGAGCAAAATGAGAAAGGATAGATTCCAAAAGGTCTTTTTTTAAATCGCCATATCCAAAGCCACCTTGTTTGTATTTTTGTCTTTGGGTCTCTTTTTCACTTTCAGACAAAAATAGGGAATGGATTTGGAAAATCATAGATGCATCCGGATCTTTCGGTTCTTCGATGGATTTGGAATCACTTACAATCGACATCACTTTCTTTTTGATCTCTTTTTCTGTTCCAAAAAAATCAATCGTATTGTTATACGATTTTGACATCTTCGCACCATCAACACCAGGAACAGTTGCTGTGTTTTCATCTATGTCTGGTTCGGGAATTGTTAAAACAGATCCAAATTGTGAGTTGAATTTTTCCGCAATGTCCCTAGCAAATTCTAAATGTTGTTTTTGGTCTTTTCCGACGGGAACTTTTTCTGCTGAAAAAAGTAAGATGTCACTTGCCATAAGGATTGGATAAGTAAAAAGTCCGGCACCTGGAACAAATCCTTTCGCAACTTTGTCTTTAAAAGAATGGGCTAACTGAAGTTGTGATACAGTAATGGATTGTGATAAATACCATGTGAGTTCTGTGACTTCTGGCACGTCACTTTGTACCCAAAAAACAGTTTTTTCTGGATCTACGCCTAGCGCAAGTAAGTCGATCGCACAACCAATCGTATAGTCTTTTAGTTCTTCTTTTGAACGAAAGGTAGTGAGTGCATGCAGGTTGGCAATGAACAAAAACAGTTCTTCTTTGGATTGGTAGTCTAAGATTTTTTTGATCGCTGAAAAATAATTTCCTAAATGCAATTTGCCGGATGGTTGTAAACCAGTGAGGACTCTCAAGTGTTTTCCTCCTCGGAGTTTTCCTCTGAACTGCTTACCTCACTAGCAGCCTCTGGATCTGGGTTTCCACTGTCTTTGTGAAAGGTTGAGTAGGTGAGTCTTTCGTATTCTTTATTGAGTTTGATCAGTTCTTGTTCTATTTTTCTGTGAGCTGTGAGTTTGGAGGTCGTATTTGGGTCTTTAAAAATTACAGCATAATTATACAAATACTTTGTGAACTGAATGAATACATCTTCCACTTTCATTCCATTGATTCTTTCTTTTGCAACTACTGCCTTATCATAATGAGGAATGAATCTCTGAGCAATTTTCACTTCTTCGATCACCTTCTCTTTCGTTGAGGCAATCTTATCATTTGTTTTCCCTTTGGATTCAGTCACTTTTGCCATCAAATGGTTTTCCACAATGATGTTCAGTTTGCCTGCAAAACTTCCAAAAAATTCAGATGCATCTTGTAATGCTTGCACGATGGTTCCTGCAATTTGATCGGCGGCCGCATTTCCTGAGTTGTAATCGATTCCGTATTGTTGGAAACTGTATTGGAAACTTGGGAATTTTTTATTAAAATTATCAATGGTTCTTACTAGGGAATTGAGTTGGTCAATTTCATTTCTAAAAAGACCTGGTTGGATGATGAGAAGTTCCTGGTTTTGGTTTTTGTCACCTAATCGAACATAACCTTCGATTAGGTTGATGTATACGGTTTGTAAATCTCTTAGAAGCAAATACACAAGCCTGTGTGGTTGTGATTTGTAACTATTTTTCACAGTTTGGCTTTTTGCCGACTCAGGCATGTGGTGAGTCATGTAATCATCCACAACTTGATTTAAAAAATCAAAACTGATTTTGCCTTTGTCATCGATTGAGAAGTATCGGGTTCTAAGGTTTTGTAATTCTTCTTTTTTGAAGGTTCTTGTTTTGATATCGTCAGAAATTTTTGCGACTGTGATTTCGACTTCTTTTTGGATTTCACGAGCCGCTTGGAATTTGTGTTCCTGAATTGGCGGGACTCGTAAATCATTTACGATTTCTGGCCAGGAATACATTTTCTTTTTTGCGACAATGTAAAATGCCGTAATCGCATCAGATAACTTGGGTTTGCTGTTCTCGAGATTGAGAGCATAGTTCACACCTTCCGTGATTTTGTTTAACTTTGGTGTGAGCTTTTCATCCATTTTTACAATGTCTGGTAAATTGGATAAAATAATGTCTTTCGCATCGTCTCTTTGTAAAAAACGCACATAAAACATCTGCATTTTTAAGGAGCGCTCTAAAAAGATTTCTGCTGAAATTTTGTCTAAAATCAGAGCGTCTAACGAGGCAAATGCATTAAAGAATTTATTGAAATTATTGATGATATTATAAACAAGTGGAGTCCAAATCCTCCAACCTTGTTGTTCCGAAACACGAAGTGCTTGAATGGTTGGAATGAGCACATCTTCTTTCAGACCACGAAAGATTTTTTCTACATTATTGGAGATAACGGGATTTCTGCCGAATAAACCAATTTCTATAGTTCCGGTTTCTTTGGCAAATTTGCCAATGGAACTATTTGCATTGTTACCGCCACCGAATAAACCTGCGAGAAGTCCTCCGCCTTGTTTCTGTTCTGCGGCTTTTTTTCTTGCTGGGTTTTGTTTTTGTTTCGCACTATCTACGGTGACTAAGTCACTGGATCGTTTTGGTTTTGGATCGGGGGTTGAAGTGCGAGAGATCACCTCACGTCTAGGTTGTTCTCGTTCGGGAAGACCACGGTCACGGCTGTCGTCTTTTTTGGGTTTGTTTTTGTTTTCATAGTCTTCGTCCACTTTTCGAATGAGGTCAATACGAATGAAAACGTCATTCGATTTGAGGATGGCTTCATCGATCAATTGTTGGTGTTCGGGCGTACGAGTTTTGCGATACAAATCCGCAAACACACGATGTGCTTCTGTACGAGAGACAGGGGTCACAATTACTCCTTTTGGTTGAGAGGATTCTCAACAATCTGTGAGCTTGTGGGTGGTTGAAAGTTAAAAAGTGCAGTTCCAAGACCAATATTGGTCGCAATTCCAGAAAAAGCAATTTCTGTGATTTCTTCGTCGGAACGTTTCATTTTGAGAACACGGGGTAGGTCGTTTTCGGAGACGACCAAAATAATTTCATTATAACGTTTGGTATTCGAGGTGAGGCGAAAGGTTCGTCCACTTACGGTTACCGTTTCGTAACCAGACAATAAGCCTCCAAGGCCACCAGAGACACCTTTTAAGTCTTGTTTTCCGGCAATGGATGAATCTGGATTATAAAACCATAAAATCCGACCATTAGAAGAGATAATTCTTCCATCACTAAAACGGACATGGAGTTGGTTTGGACTTTTGTAGGAAACGACTCCAGAAAGACCTCCATTCAGAGTAACGGAAGCTCGAAAACTTTCGAGAGAGTTCATTTTGCCGATCACGGCATTAAGACGGTCTCGTCCATCCTCTGCCCAAAGAGAACTCAATTGGACAGAGAATAAGAGAACGATCTGGAATTTGAGAAGGAAATTTCTCAAAGTTAGACGGTTCGTATTGGGAATTAACCCAATACTTTTTTGAATTCAGAAGTGAGCGCAGGCACTACTTCAAACAAATCAGCGACAACACCATATGTTGCAACTTTGAAAATCGGAGCATCTCCGTCTTTGTTGATCGCAACGATGTATTTGGAAGATCCCATACCCGCTAAGTGTTGGATGGCTCCGGAAATTCCGCAAGCAATGTAACAGTTAGGGGAGACAGTTTTTCCAGTTTGTCCTACTTGGTGAGAGTGAGAAATCCATCCTGCATCTACGGTTGCACGGGAAGCACCAAGTGCTGCACCGAGTGTGTCTGCTAAGTCTTGGATGATAGGCCAGTTTTCTGGTCCTTTGATTCCTCGACCACCAGATACGATGATAGAAGCATCCGCTAACTGCACTTTGTTTCCACCAGAAAGATCTTTGGAAAGTGATTTTGTTCTCACTTCACCAGCAGAAGCGCCAGATTTTTCAACCGCACCTGCTCCTTCTTTTGGAGTTACTTCTTGTGAGTTGGCACGCACAGTGAACATTTGGATGTCAGAAGACACTTTGAAGTTCGCATACGCTTTACCAGAGTAAATTGGTTTTTTCGCTACCACTTTACCACCGTCAACAGAAAGGCCCACTGCATCCGCAACGATTCCAGCATTTGCTTTGATCGCGACTCTTGCAGAGTATTCTTTTCCTTGAGCAGAGTGTGGCATAAGAACCACTGCTGGTTTTTTCTCTTGGATCACGGCAAAAATACCGTTTGCATAACCTTCAGGTGAGAATTCACCAAGGTTAGCTCCGATCACAGCATCAGCACCAACTGCTTTCAAATCACCTGCAAACGAGTCAACGTTGTCAGTGATGAGAAGAGTGTGAACTTTACCACCGATTGCATCCGCAATTTTACGAGCTGCAGAGGTAAGTTCTTTTGAGATTTTTTTAAGTTCGCCGTTTTTTAATTCACCAACTACTAAAACATCAGCCATGTTCGTCTCCTTAGATGACCTTCGCTTCTTCGCGAAGAGCTTTTACAAGTTGAGATGCAAAACCTTGTGCATCTGCTGCTTCCAGTTTTCGACCAGCGATACGTGGAGGAGGTGGCTCGAGAGATACAACTTCGAGTTTGGATCCAGTTGCTCCGAGTTCTTCTGGTTTTTTCACATCTACTGGTTTTTTCTTCGCAGACATGATTCCTTTTAAACTTGGGTATCTTGGTTCGTTCAAACCTTTTTGTGCAGTCACAGCAAGAGGGGCAGAAGTTTCAACCACTTCAGTTCCACCTTCGATTTCGCGAGTTGCAGTCACTTTTTTACCATCAAACTCGAGTTTGAGTGCCATAGCTACGTGAGGAACATTAAGTCTCTCAGCAATTTGCACCACTACTTGTGAGCTGTCGGTATCGATGGATTGGCGTCCACCAATGATTACATCTGCATTTTCTGCTTTGATGAAATTAGCGAGAAGTTCGGAAGTGTATGTAGAGTCAAAAGTTACATAGTCATCCACTTTTACATGAACGGCTCTGTCCACACCCATAGCGTAGGCAGTGCGAAGTGCTTCTACGACACGGTCTGGGCCGAGGGACACTGCGATGACTTCTCCACCGCTTTTTTCACGAATTCTGATTCCCTCTTCGATTGCAAATTCATCATAAGGAGAGATGATCCATTTTACGCCAGCTTCGTTGATCGATTTGTCACCGACCTTGATATTGGTTTCCGTATCCGGAACCTGCTTTACTAGAACAACAATTTTCATTCCTTAACCCCGTTTTCGTGGATTACCTTAGACCAGAAAACGAGAGGGAAGTCATAAGGGAAGTAATTTATTCTCGGAAGAAGCTGTATTTGCTCCAATTATAAGCCCAAATGATCCAAACGATGACCACAAGGACGTTGGCGTCGGTTCGGAGGTAAAACTGAAAACCAATCGTGAGAGGTAAGACTAGGAAAAGTACAAATGCGACAAGGAGAATTAGGTGGGGAGTCGATTTCCACTGGGCAGTTGCCGTCTGAATTTCACTCAAGAGATTTCTTTTGGGCCCTGCCACTTCGGAACGGAAGCGAAACCAGTAGAGGAGGCTAAACAAAAGGAAAAGAGAAAGATGCAACAAGAGAAAGAACATAAACCCAAGCTTATTTTTTAGCGAAGTCCAGAGAAGAAAAAAATGATCTCTGGGAGAAACATCGGAAGATACGAAAGTTCCAAAAATACCTTTCTCTCGATGGGATTTTTCGTGTAACGAGATGCCACAAACAACCATAGGTAAGAAAATCCCATTCCGAGCCCAAAGTCCATGGGGAGGAAACCTTGGATGCTACTCCAAACCAAAAGAAGGACACCCAAAAAAAACAGAGTCTGCACCAAGCGTTGCATCCATAGGGCGGAGAGTATGCGGTTCAGGGTGAAGGTATTTTGTTTTTCATCCCTGTCTCGGTCCATTTGGTAGGTGAGTAGCACATTTGCCAAAACATGGAGAAAAAAAATGAGACGGATCTCCCATACGTCATTCCCGTGCGAGAAGGGAAGGAAAATCCCCCACGTATAAAAGAAGGAAACGAGAATCTCTTTGGGAATGGGAGAGATTTGTTTAACGACAAGGAAGATGGTAAATACAAAGAAAACAAGATAGGTTTGATTGGATTGTAAAAAATCCCATTCCTTTGTCATGCCCAAATAACAGGAAAATGCTAGAGAGAGAATCATTGCCGCAACAATCCAAATTTGGTTTTGTACATAAAAATTGGCCCGAATACTCAAGGGTGTGCTTTCTTTTTTTGCATCCCAAAGATGATCGAGTTGATACAAAGTCCAAACGGAAACAAGATAAAACAAAACAAGGGAAGATGAGAGTCTGTTCTGGAAGTAGAAACTAAAAAAACTCAAATTTCCCCAGACAGAAACTACAATGTCGATGGATCCAAAGGAGATCAGGGATAGGATCCAATTGGTTCCCTCTTTTTTGTTTCTTTGGAACATAGTTCATTGATTCCCGATCGGAATCGTAAGGCAAAAAGAAAATTCCCTTGCCACAAAAACTTTCAGGTGCTCAAACTGTATGCCAATGTTCAGCTCCATTCGAAATGCCATCCTATCTGTTTATTGTATCCGTGACCAGTTTCCTAGGTATATGAGTGATCTTTTATCGGAAGAAGAAGCTTTAGGTGCTTTATTTGCTGTCCGATTTCGCTACGTGATTGGTTTTGCTCTACTGGCAAGTGCAATGGCCAATGTCAGTAACATAGATACTGTCTGGGGGTATTTGGTAAATTTTATAGCCATCAGCATTTATTTTACCAATACATTTGTCCATTTGCATATACTGAAAAAGAAAGATAGCCATTGGAAAACGAAATACGATTATATCAGTCTTTTTATCGATAATCTTCTGATCACCATGACCATTTTGAATTGGTATTGGATCAAAGGGGATGGGAACCCGAACTTTTTGGTAAAAACACCTCTCTTGATTTTTTACCTACTTCCCTTATCCTTATGTTTATTCCAATACCGCTTTTCCCTCGTTGTCTTTTCGTTTGTCTGTTTTTTAGTGAGTTATTATTCGTTTATCGCAGCGGCCTTACATGATCCTGATGCAATCATTAGTTTGGATTGGACAAGTTATGTGTTAGGTGATGAGATCATTCTTTTGGATGCACTTGTCTCTAAACCAGTCATTTATTTGATCCTTGCTTTTGCAATTTCCTATGGAATCTTTCGAAGTCTCAGGATGCTTCTAAAATTTGCAGCCTCGGAAACACAAAAAACAACACTGTCTCGTTATTTTTCTCCCGATTTGGTTTCTGAAATTGTATCCGATCCTGATGTGTTAGGAAAGGGAAAACGCCAGAAAGTAACTGTGTTATTCAGTGATATTCGTGGGTTCACCCAGTTTTCAGAACTACTAGATCCAGAAGAACTCTCTATTTTTTTAACAGAATTTCGCAAACGGATGGTGCGTGTGATTTTTCAAAACAAAGGGAGTTTGGATAAATTCATTGGGGATGCTGTCATGGTCACTTTCGGAACCCCACTTCCGTCGGAAATTCCCGGTGAGGATTCAATCAATGCTGTGAACGCCGCTAAAGCGATGTTAGACGAATTACAACTTTGGAATCAAGAGAGAAAAGAAAAGGGACAAGTCGAAATCAAAATTGGTATTGGAATCCATTCTGGTGAAGTGTTTTGCGGGAGCATTGGGTCGGAGGAACGAATGGAATATACTGTGATAGGCGATACAGTGAACACAGCTTCCCGAATTGAGTCTGCTTGTAAAGAAATTGGTTCCCCGTTACTCATATCGGAAGTGGTTTGGAATGAACTTGGAAACCCAAATGGTTGGACCAAAAAAGAAAATATCCTGCTTTCGGGACGAGAACAAAAAATCAATTTATATGCTTACTAAGACATACGAATCAAATGCTTAGATTTATTTTATAAACTGCATCGTGTAAGGCGGGGTTTAATTCTGGGTCAATGATATAAATGACCCTTGTGGTTCCGGCTTGTAATGCTAAATCCATAATTGCTTTTCTTCTATCGATTTTGATACTTTTGAGATCAAAATCAGCAATTTTAAATTTGATCCCTTTCTGAAAGACGGGGTTTATGCTACAAATGCGTTGGAGTTTGGGTCTTGTTTGGTAACGGCCCACTTCCAAGACAAGGCAGATATCAAAATGAGCTCGTCTTTCGGAATCCACCGATGCTGTGATCACAAAATCACCAAAGTTAATGATGTTTTCGTTATTGGTAAGAGAACTTCCTACATAATCAAGTAGGTGACGAATGTTTTTGTTACTATAGGAAAAAAAGGAATCGTTTAAGATCATTTTGAGGGCTGTGGATGACTTAAACGCAGGCCTCCATGGTTGGTTGGATGTGAGGGATGCATATTCACTTGCAAGAGAGAGGATGGCAATGTCTTCTTCAAAACTGGAAGACGTTACATTATTTTCTTGTAAGTGGAGTTGGAGTTCAATGTCTTGTGTGATTCTTTCCTTTCCTACTTCACGATTGTATTTATCGCGAACTGACATGAGTTTGGTGAAGAGAGATCTTGGATCAGGAAAGTTGTTGTTCACTCCGTTTCCACGATATGGCCTATGGTGGTTGAGGATCAGTGTTCGAACATGAGACTCCACTTCTGGAGCAGGAAGTGTCATCAAATAACTGATGATGGGATGTTGTTGGACAGTCGCATATTCTTCTTTGGTGAGTTTTGGGGTTTGTTTGACCTCGAGCCTTGAATATCCAACATCCATCAGGTAACTTGCCATCATGAGGCTCAAATGGTCTTTTTTATTGGATTCTTCTTTTCCTTCATTTACAATCTTCCGTGTACGAACCTTCATTCCCATCGCTACGACAGTCCGTTTAGTCATTAGCTCAGATTCGACAGAGACTCCAGCCACACTTAAAATTTCTAAAATATTGAAAATCCCCAATTCGAAATCAGGATTACTCGTAAAGTCGGTAAGTAATTCATTCACTGAGTTTTGAACAAAAACTGCTTGGTCTGATGAAAAAGAAGATTTTCGTAATTCTTCTATAAGCGCCTGTGATTGTTTGGCGAATCTAGCTGTTTTTTCTTGGTCAAATAATTTGGTTGTTCTTCCTGGTTCTAGGTATGGTTTATCGGATCCATTGGGTTTTGATTTTTTTAATTCGGAAATGAGAAAGTAAACACCTTGCATTTCAAACTTTAAAAGTTTACCAAAATCTGCTTCTGTTGGGTTTCTTTTTTTATGAATTAAAATCTGACCGTCTTTGTTGTACAAATCGAGTGGGATATTTTGATTTTTGCGAAAACTATTTAAAGATTCTTCCGTTAACTCAAATTTTGCGAGCTTATCTCTAGGTACTATGTTGGTATCATTTGTGCTCATTGGAAACTAAACCCATTCTACGGATAAACTTTATGAATGTTTAGGCGACGATACTTTGTAATCGAATAATTGTAAATTCATTCCTGAAAATTGGAGTTTGTTTTTATCTTTAGGGAATTTCCGTAAGTAGTAATCCTAACTAATGATAGTGAAACGATCTTGAGTTGTAACAATTGCAACCTAAGTTGTATAGCTGTGTCAATTTCGAAACATCTGCTAATAAATGTTAGTTTGTTCCCTAAATTTCTTCGAATCCTTCCCGTTGGTTTCGAAAAAGAACGTTCTTTTTTGAGTCAAAATGAGAAAAACGGAAGCATATCCTTCTGATTTTTTCGTTTACAGTTTCAGGAAAAGTACGAAAAAATCTTCTGTATGAGTATTGTTACGACAAAAAAATCCTCTTTTGATTTATTCAATCCAACAGAAGACCATTTAGCCCTTAGGCAATCAGTTGCTTCCTTCGCAGAACGTGAACTTGACGACCAAGCAAAAGAAAATGATGAGACGGAAACGTTCAATGAAATGTTATTCAAACGCCTTGGATCGGAGCTTGGAATCTTTGGGATTACAGTTCCGGAAGAAGAGGGAGGTCATGGTTTAGATCCACTTGCTTCTGTGATCATTCATGAAGAGATGAGTCGTTTTGATCCAGGATTTACCTTATCCTATCTGGCTCATGAAGTTTTGTTTGTGAATAATTTCTTTTATAGCTCAAGCCCCTCACAACGAAGTCGTTATCTGAGTAAAGTGATCACAGGTGAATGGATTGGTGGGATGGGAATGACTGAACCAGGTGCGGGCACAGACGTTCTAGGTATGGCAACCCATGCTGTCAAAAAAGGGGATCGATACATTATCAATGGTGTAAAACAATACATCACCAATGGTTCCGTTGGTCAGGTATTTGTTCTTTACACGAAGTTAGATAAAAACGCAAAAAAAATGACATCCTTTGTGATTGAGTCGTCTTACAAAGGTTTTTCGGTAGGGAAAAAAGAAGAAAAAATGGGGATGCGTTCCTCACCTACAACGCAACTTGTATTTGAAGACATGGAAGTTCCTGAAGAAAACTTACTGGGTGAGGAAAATGGTGCAATCACACACATGATGCGCAATTTAGAAATTGAGCGTGTAACACTTGCTGCCCAATCGCT
Organism: Leptospira sp. WS60.C2; assembly: GCF_040833955.1. Classification (NCBI taxonomy): domain Bacteria; kingdom Pseudomonadati; phylum Spirochaetota; class Leptospiria; order Leptospirales; family Leptospiraceae; genus Leptospira; species Leptospira milleri. The sequence goes on from NZ_CP162133.1 coordinate 1,128,900, forward strand.
TGGAATTGCTCGCCGTTGTGTGGATATCATGTGTGATTATACGGTTCGCCATAGAGAGGCTTTTGGCAAAAAACTTATGGAATTTGGGCAAATCCAAAGACTTGTTGCGGAGTCATATGCAGACTACCAAGCAGCAAGAGCACTTGTATACCAAGTGGCGAGTGAACTTGGGCCAGATGTTCGTAATTCACTTGGAGCGGCGTCTGCAAAACTAGTGGCAACACAAATGGCCGAACGAGTTTCAAGAAACGCAATTCAAGTGTTAGGTGGTTATGGATATTGCAGAGAGTATCCAGTGGAAAGACTCCACAGAGATGCGATTCTCCTTAGCATTGGTGGTGGAACAAATGAAGCTATGCAAAAAAACATCGCTAGTGACTTGAAAAAACTTTGGTCGGAGTAAAATAAAGATTCGCACCAAGTAAAACTTTTTTCCCATTCTGGAATCATTGCCAGTCTACTTTTGGAATGAAAACGGAATGGGATGTAATTGTCCTCGGCTCAGGGCTTGGAGGCCTTTCGGCTGCTTTGTCCTTTGCTAGACGAGGCAAACGTGTATTGATCCTCGAAAAAAGTATCTCACCTGGGGGCAGTGCCTCAAGCTTTTGGAAAAAGGGGTATCTCTTTGAATCGGGCGCCACAACTCTTGTTGGCTTCGAACCTGGACTTCCAATGGATAGGCTCTCCAAAGAATTAGGAGTAAAGTTCCCACTCATTCCGCTATCACGATCTATGGTTGTCCACTTGAATGGTGAGACCATCGAAAGGTATAAAGATCGAAATCTTTGGATTCAGGAAGCCTTGAGAGTGTTTGGTGGTGGAAAACGAATGGTCTTCTTTTGGAGGCTCTGTTTTTTTGTTTCTGACAGACTTTGGGATTTATCGGCACGATACAGATCCTTCCCTTTCCGGACTTTCCAAGATGTTTGGAACACATTACATTCATTCAAACCAATCGATTTGATTGTCTTTTTCTTTTCCTTTGTTTCCGTACAGACGGTTTCCCGATTTTTTGGTTTGCATCGTAATCCAACTTGGAATCGTTTTTTGGATGAACAACTTCTCATCACAAACCAAACCATAACCAAAGAAGCTCCCTTTACGATGGCGGCTGCCGGGTTAACCTATCCCAATTTGCAAAACTATATAGTGCCAGGCGGTATGGTGGAACTCTCCCATTCCCTCTTGCAAAAGATCAAAGAGAGTGGTGGGGAAATATTATATAAACAAGAAGTGACAAATATCACAAAACAAAAGTTTGGTGACACGGGAAAGGCCTTGTTTGGGAACAAAGAAGATTTAGTTCCAGTGGATGGGAATGAAGTTTGGGAAGTGAACACCAAAAATAGAGAATCTTCTACCTTTAGTGCTCCTATTCTTGTTTCTAATTTGCCCATTTGGAATTTAGCTGAACTCACAAATGATTTACCTCATCTGCAACAAAAGGCAAAACAAATGGAAAAGGGAATATGGGGTGCCTTTACGATGGGGATTGCCTTACGGGTGGACGAATCTTTGGAACACCTCAAACAGGAATGTTTACACCATCAAATTCATTTAGAGAATCCTCTTCCGTATGGCGGAGGTCATTCGGTATTCGTGTCTTTGTCTCATCCAGAGGATACAGTTCGTTCTGCGGATGGAATTCGGATACTTTCTCTCTCCACTCACATTCAAAATCCAGAAAATTGGATTCGTGATTCACTCTATCCCTCCAAAAAAAAGGAAATTGAATCCATTTTATATTCCACTTTAGAAAAAGTGTTTCCTTGGTTTTTAAGAGAAAACATACAGTTTTCTCATTCTGCAACACCTGTTACATGGCAAACATGGACAGGACGAAAATGGGGACGTGTGGGCGGAATTCCTACATCTTATTTTTTTAATCCGTTCCAAATGGTAGCCAATCGATCCGAGGATCTGAGTCTTTTGTTAACTGGAGATACGGTGTATCCTGGACAAGGAATCCCTGCTGTGGTCCTTGGTGGTCTCAATGCTGTAGAACAATTTCACAAAAGAAAGAGGGGTTGATTTTCGTAACCAATCTTGGAGCCTGGGCGAAACGATGGTTCGCCTTCCCAAGATTCATATCAAAGTTCCCGGAACTTCTGCCAATTTAGGTCCTGGGTTTGACCTTATGGGTCTTGCTCTTGATCTTCATAATGAGTTTGAATTCCAATTCTCTAAAGAAATTTTAGAAACCAAAACCGAATTGAAAAATGGAACACCACTGCCATTTTCCAAAAAAGATGATTTGGTCGCCCAATCCTATTTAGCTTATTTTGCAAAATTTGTACCAAAAATCACTCCTCCACCTTATCATTGTAAAATGACCTTAGCGTTACCTTTAAAAGGGGGGCTTGGATCCAGTGCATCTGCCATCGTGGCAGGGCTATGTTTGGCAAGAGAGGTACACAAACGAATTGATAGTGCCACTCTTCCGAGCGAACTTTCGTTTACACAGTTTTTAGCAGAATTTGAAGGACATCCTGATAATACGTTACCGGCGTATCTTGGTGGTTTTGTTTTTGCTTACTCAACCCACGGCGAATCTCTTCGATACTTTCGCAAAAAATTTCCTTCTTCAGTTGCCATCTTTGTCATCACACCTGAGTTTTCGGTATCAACGGAGGAATCACGAAAGACCCTTCCTAAAACCTATGTGACCTCGGATGTCATTTTTAATCTCTCTCGGATCGGTGCTTGGATGCATTTTTTAGACAAACGTAAGTTTGGTGATCTATTAGTAGGCCTTGAAGATAAAATGCACACTCCGTATCGTATCCCAAAAACATCTCCTCTTTATCCTTTGGCAGACACGCTCAAACAGGAAGGCGTAGGGTATTGTTTGTCCGGATCCGGTCCAAGTTTACTTGTTTTCTTGGAACGAAAGAATGTAAAAGTGAAACAAGCGGAATTGGAAGAGAAGGTTTCCAAAATCATGCGAAGCGCTGGAATCTCCTATTCTTTTCGTCGGGTAAAACCTGATGGGATGGGGGTTCGCATCCAAATGAAGTGAGAAAGGTAAATTCATCTCATTTCTCATCCATAACAATCTATGGAGAGAGTTTCGAGATTCCATTCTTTCGTTTCTCGAACATTACTCTTCTTCTGAATCTTCTTCTTTTCCAAATCCATACACATCTCCACGGAAGCGGAGCTTACGATTGATTCCTGGTTGGATTTTCCCGACTTCAAAGGTAAATTTCATTCTTTCTTTACCGGATCGGTTGAAGTAGAAGGAAGAGCTAAGTGAGATTTCAATAAAATTCACCATTCGGTCTTTTGTGATTTTGTCTGAGATACGAAATTCCGCTGGATGGCCAATGATTTCATAAGAATCAAAGGTTTCTTTGGATTCCATTTTTCCGTAATGTTCCATGCGGGGAGGTTTATAAAAACTTGGGCCATTTTTTAAGACAGTGATCGTATAATCTTCGCTATCTCTACTTTTTTTAAATTGGAAGATGAGATGGTCTTCTGAAATAGCATTACACCTTGTGGCAAGTTGCCCTGTTTTACATCCCACGTGGAATACAGCATAACGAGAAAGTTCATCCACAACTAAGTCATATTTATCGCCTGTTTGTACGGGAATGAAGCGATCCGATTCTTTTCTGAGAAAGATAGGATGAATGAATTGGTTGTACAAAACAAATCCTAGTCCTAAAATGGAAGCGGTCAACACTCCCACAAGAACCAGGACAAAGCTATCTAAGATCGCTATGCTTAAAAACAAACTTACCTTTTTGTATCAACCTTGTGGTCTTTTGAATCCGAAAGAGGTGTTCTTGTCACAAGAGACAAAAGATCCTTCACTTCTTCTGGAGAAATGATTTGGTTTAGTTTTTCTTCCAGCGAAGCAGGAGTTGGTTTTAAGACCAAATCTTCTGGTTTCACCTGCGGCTCGGATTTGGTTTTGGCATCAAAACGTGCCACGTCTAAGTTTTGTTTTTTTGGGAAAGATTCCTTTCCGTCCTCCGACTGTTTCCCCGTTTGTGTGGGAAGAGTAGGGGGAATGGATAGGTTGGGATTCCCTTGGATATTGATTGTATTCATCGTTCCCAAACCTCCGTGTTCAGGATGAGTTTCGAGAAAAAACTTTCCTTTTCCCTCCCTTAGAGTTTCGGACATTTCTTCCTTCGCTTTAACGAAAATCGAAACATTTTTTTCAGTTTTTTCGGTTTGATTGTCCGCTTTATGGGCGGGAAGCTGGCAGAGATGGAAAATAATTTTAAATCGTGGATGGAAAATCCCATCTCCAAAATCGTTTTAGGGACCAATTTGGTCTTTCTTGTGCTCTTTTTAGTCAGTGCCCCTTCTTTTGTGAAAGAACACATCACTCAAGATGCAGTGAGCATTGGGGGAAAAAAATATGACATCAATGATGTGAAAGAATCGTCTCCCATTGCTTATTCCAAATTCCAATCCGAATACAAATCACTCCTCAAAAATACTTTTGGAGAATTTGCCCAAGACAAATTGTTCGAGTTAGTTGCAAAAGAAAAAAACATCAAACCTTCTGAAGTATTAAATGAGGGTCTTGTGGTTCGCGAACCATCGGAAGAAGAAATTTTAAATGTATATCTATCTAACAAAGCTCAGTTAGGTGGTAAGTCTCTTGCAGAAACGAAAGATAAAATTGTTGGGTTCTTAAAAAACCAACAAGAACAAGAACATAGTCGAAGTAAATATAGAGAAATCATATCCAAGTATCCAGTTGAATTTTTAATCAAAGAACCAGAGGCAATTCGTGTCACTGTTGACGAAAAAAACAACCCGAGCATAGGACCAAAAGATGCCAAAATCACCGTCATTGAATTTTCTGACTTCGAATGTCCTTTCTGCAAAAGAAGTCAGGATGTAAATAGACAACTCAGAGAAAAATACAAGGGCCAAATACGTTGGGTCTTCCGTGATTTCCCTCTCCCGTTCCACCAAGATGCCATGTATGCACATATGGCGGCAAACTGCTCCATTGAAGATGGTAAGTATTGGGATGTATTCAATGTATTATTTGATAACAGTGGTAATCTAAGTAAATCGAATGTAGATTCTTTGATTTTAAAATCTGGTGTTAACAAAGATAAATACCAATCTTGTATGAAAGACCAAACAAAATTAAAAGGCGAGATTGAAGCGGATATCCAAGATGGTCAAAAGGTGGGAGTGAGCGGCACACCTGCCTTTTTTATCAATGGGATTTTTGTCTCTGGTGCATTACCTTTTGAGAACTTTGACGAAATCATTCAAAAAGAACTGAAACAATAAAGAATTATAAACCAAAAAGGAAAAATACAATATGAGCAAAAAAGTAAAAGTTGCTGTGACAGGTGCTGCCGGACAAATCGGATATGCACTCTTATTTCGTATCGCTTCAGGACAAATGTTTGGACCTGACACTGCCGTTGAACTTCAGTTATTGGAATTGGAACAAGCACTTCCAGCGGCAAAAGGTGTCATTATGGAATTGGATGACTGTGCATTTCCTCTACTTGAAAAAGTAACAGTCACTTCTAGTTTGGATGAAGCGTTTCGAGACATCAACTGGGCTCTGCTTGTCGGATCTGTTCCACGAAAAGCAGGGATGGAACGTGGCGACCTTCTCAAAATCAATGGTGGAATTTTCACAACCCAAGGGAAAGCAATCGAAAAAAATGCAGCAAGTGATGTAAGAGTTCTCGTTGTGGGGAACCCTTGTAACACAAACGCCCTGATTGCAATGAACAACGCAAAAGGTGTTCCATCTGACAGATGGTTTGCGATGACAGGCCTTGATGAAAATCGCGCCAAAACACAGTTAGCGCAAAAAGCGGGAGTCCTTGTGAAAGACGTATCCAATGTCGCAATTTGGGGAAACCACTCTGCTACACAATACCCTGACTTTTTTAATGCAAAAATCAAAGGGAAACCTGCAACGGAAGTGATCAGTGACCATGACTGGTTAAAAGGAGATTTTATCTCTACTGTTCAAAAACGTGGTGCGGCCATCATTGCCGCAAGAGGTGCATCCTCTGCTGCGTCTGCTGCCAATGCAGTTGTGGATACCGTTCGTAACATTGTCACTCCTACAAAACCAGGTGACTGGTTCAGTGCAGCTTGCCACTCCAATGGTGAGTATGGTGTAGAAAAAGGATTAATCTTTGGATACCCACTCAAATCAGATGGAAAAAAAGTGGAGATCGTCACTGGTCTTGAGATCAATGCTTTCGGTAAGGAAAAATTTGATATCACTCACAATGAATTAAAAGAAGAAAGAAACGAAGTCAAAGATATGTTAGGTTAATCACCAAATATATCTTCCATCCAAGTTTTTTCTCGGATGGAGTTTGGTTTCAAAAACCCGCATGGGGCCTCTCCGGCACGAGCGGGTTTTTTTTATTTAAAACGTTGAATGAAAGATAACTCCTTTGCAAACATTGGTAGGATCACATCAGTCTCTTTTTTAGAGATTCATTGTTTACTCTTTGATTGTGTTTTGGAAAACATCCGGTACTTCGTAGAATGGCAAATGACCTGATTTGTCGATCACAACTCGTTTCACGGATGGAAATTTTTCTATGATGGAATCCCAAGTATAATAAGGGGCCACTTGGAAATCATACTTTCCTAAAATGAGTTTTACTGGTACGGAAATGGATTGAAAATAGTCTTCGACTTGGATCTCGGCAAACACGTTTCCAAAGAGATGATCAAAGGCAAGTTTGTTGGTTCTCACACCTTTCCAAAGGGATGTTGAGTCCATCGTAAGATCATAAAACCCTAATGCATCTTGGCTCACACAATATAAATTAAAAAAGTTCTCCAAACCTTGTGGGTGGGATTCGATTAGTTGAATAAAATGAGCTTGCAGACGTTTGTGTTTTTCTTTTCTCTCTTCGGATGCCAGAGACTCAAAGTATGCTTCTCGTTTTAAAAGGGGAGCTCCGTGGCTTGGACCCGTTGCAACCATCACCAATTCTTTCACTTGTTTGGGGTATTGTTTCGTATAAGCAAGAGCCATATACCCATGTCCTGAATGCCCTATGACCATACATGGTGGAATTTGCAGAAGGTTTTGGAAAAAGTCAAAATCTTCGAGCACTCGATCAAAATGGTAGAAGGATTCTGTTTCAGGATTGGAATCAATCCGTTTGGCAAATCCCCTATGATCGACAATGGTGATTTTGTATTGAGAGAGAAGAGAGTCTGGAATCACTCGTGGGTAGTACAGGGCACTTCCCAACCAATAGATCTCTGGTCCTTCTGTTGTATTTGTTGCGATTAAAAAACTAAAGCCATCCCGTTCGATGGTTTGATATTTCCATTCCATAACATTTCCTCGGTTTTCTGATCCCATATTTGGGAGAACCATATGGTTGCAATATGCAACTATGTGGTTGTATCATGCAACTAAAAAACTTGTCAAAAAGATCCAAAATGGTTCTATGGGGGAATGAATGAAATCTTTTCTTATTTAGGGATCCAATTGAGTGAAACCTTGCTTCTGATGCGAAAGTTTCTTTCGAGTGAATTTGAAGCAAAACACATTGGAATGCGATTTGAAGAATGGATCCAACTTTTACCTCTTATGGAAAAGGAAAGTATCAACCAAAAGGGGTTAAGTGACCGTTTGGCAAAGGACAAAACCACAATCTCTAGATTAGTGGATGGTTGGGTAAAAAAAGGATGGGTGAAACGGATCCAATCACCGGAAGACAAACGAATTTTCAGTTTGAAACTCACACCGAAAGGGAAATCCATCTGGGAGAAGGGGCTACCCGTGGTTCAGAATGCCGATCTTGTGTTCAAAAAGAATTTGAAGGGAGAAGATGAAAAGGATTTGTTTTTACTTCTTTTTAAGATTCAAAGTTCTATACAGTTTTCAGAAACAAAAAACGTTCCTTATTAGAGCTGTCCAAAATTTTCCTAGGGGAAACAAATCCTAGAGTTAGTGCCAAGTTTTCTAATTCCTGGATGTAATCGGGATGGGTTTCCATTAGAAACCAACCACCTGGTTTTAACCTTTGTTTTACGGCTTTAAAAAGGGACTTATGAAAACCGATGATATCGGAAACAAACAAAGCCAAATGGGGTTCATATTCCAAAACATCGGGCATAATCTGATTTTTTTCTGACTCAGGAATGTAAGGTGGATTTGAGACAATGATTTCAAATTGTAAATTGTTTGGAAGTGATGCATCTAAATTGGAAACATAAAAACTGGCATTTGTTAGGTTGAGTTTCTCCGCATTAGATTTACTAATCTCGATTGCTTTTTCAGAGAGATCAGAAAGCACAACGTGCATCGGTTGTAATAGTTGTAAAAGGCTAAGACCTATACAACCGCTTCCCGAACACAAATCCCAAATGTTTAGACCATTCGGAAATTCTTCTTTTAGAGTTTCTTTTTGTTTGTAAAGAAAATCAACGAGTTCTTCTGTTTCAGGCCTTGGAATGAGAACATCTTCTGTGACTAAGTATTCAAATTGATGAAAGCCTTTTTTCCCTGTAATGTAAGCGACAGGTTTTCGTTTGCTTCGTTCCACAATCCGCTCCCTATACAAATCAATTTCTTTTTGGGAAAGGGGCATCTCAAAATTGGAATAGAGTTTGATGCGTGGTAAACCGAGAAGATCTGATAAAAGCCACTCAGCATCGACACGAGGATTCGGAATTTCTTTTTTTTCTAGAAATTCAGTAGAACGTTTGAGATAATAAAGTAAAGTGCCTGGTTGTTCCGCCATAATGTTTGCCCCCAACAGGATTCGAACCTGTGTCCCCAGTTTAGGAAACTAGTGCTCTATCCACCTGAGCTATGGGAGCTTTACGTAGGTTTACGTTTCTGATTCACTATCCTTTGGAAATCGGAGATATTGTGAATAACAATTTTGTCTGGGTAGAGGTCAAGTTTTCCAGTTTTTACATATTGCATGAGGACTTTTTGGACTTCGCCCACGGGTTGGGCACACCAGTTGGCAATGTCATCCACCGTGGCAGAGAGAATGATTTCATTATACACATCATTGTTATACTGCTTTTCGTATAACATCACAAAGACGTCACAGACTTTCCCTACAATATCATCCATAAGAAGGATCATGAGGCGTCTTTTTTGGTCATAAATCCGAAAGGAAAAAATATGTAATAATTTCATTGCAAGAGCAGGGTTCTTTGTCATCAGCATCTCAAAGTTAGCACGATTGAAATTGAGTGCTTTGACTTCAGTGACCGCAATGGCAGTGGCAGATCTCGGTTGTTCTTCCAAAATTGCCATCTCTCCCAAAATATCGCCAGCTTCCAATACATCTAATGTTTTAATACTTGTGCCGATGGTTTTTGTGATTTTTACTTTTCCTTCTTTGATGAGGTAAAAATCATTTCCTGGTTCGTATTCACAAAACAAAACTTCATTCGGTTGGAATACTTTACCAAATTTTCCGAACATCGCTTCTAACATTTGGTCGTTCACTATCTACCTCCTTTGAGTTTGGATTTGGCATCTTCGGAGATGCTGTCATCCATAGGAGGCATCTGAGTGACTTTTTGAAATAGTTGTTTTGCCTTTTCTTTGTCCCCAGAAGCATCAGTCGCAAGTGCTAAGTGGTATAAGTTTTCCTTCAGTAAGAGACCCTTTGGATATCGTTTGATAAAGTTTGAGAAATGGGAAATGGCACTTGGATAGTCTTTGGCCTTAAAACTAGATTTTCCCATATAAAAGAGTGAATTTTCTACGAACTGTTCTTCTTCTTGGGTGACTGAGTCTGTTCGTTCTGATACTGTTTTAAAAAGTTCAATCGCCTCAGCATATTTGCCGGCATTCATCATAGTGGATGCTTTGTCATATTGTGAGAGAATGGAATTAGGGTCTACACTGGAAGCTGCACCAGCTGGTGGAACTGCCATGGTTTTTAACATCTCTTGTAGTTTTCCTGTTTGGGAGCCTGGTTCAGGTTTGTAAACTAACTCTTGTATGGTGAGAGGGAATGGTGTTTTTTTACGAGCTAAGTCCATTAATTGATTGGCTCGATCAACGTACATTCCGTCCGGATAATGATGTAAGTATTTTTCAAACGCATAGGCTGCATGTTCAAAGTTTCCATTTTTATAAAAAACTTCCGCAACGTTCATGAGTTCGAACGCAGGGTTCTTCGCCTCGCCTTGACCAAGGATTTCCCTAACTTGTCTATGTACTTGGCGCAACTGGCTCGAGAAAACTTTTAGCATTTTGATGATGAGATGGGTTTTGTCTGAGACAAACTTCTCGAATTCGGGAACTTTGAAGACAAGAACCGTTGCTGCTCCTATGACTTGAGCTGTTTCTTCTCTTGGATAGCGACCAATGGCACTTTTCACACCAAAAAACTCTCCGAGTTTCACATCCTCTTTGAGCTCCACACCATTCACATTCGTGTAAGTTAGTACAACTCTTCCTTTTTGTAGTACAAAGATATCCTCTGCCTTATCTTTCTCGAAATAGACAATCGAACCACCTTTGTAATTACGTACTATAGGACCTGACACTCATGCCTCGCTTTGCGCTTCATTTTCAAAAATTAGGTAAAAAAGCCAAACTCTTTTTGTAACCGACACTGTCAGAAACTTGTTTCATGAGTTTTTTTGGTGAACCCGCAACCAACTTGTTTTTCCCTTCAATCGAAAATTCTTCTGTACCCAAACCAAACTCTTGGAAGAGTGACAAAAATTCAACAGATCCATAAATCGGATAACCATCGATCACAACCAAATCTATGTGCTTCCAATGTAAATTGGATACATTTAAGGTAGATGGATTTTTCTCATCATTCACAACGATAAAATCACTTTTGAGTCCAGGCATAAGTGCATTGGGATTTCCCAATCGGAATGCCTTTCTTGGATTTTCCGTGATCATGGCAAATAATGTGGATTCAGGTAATTCGTCTCCATACATTCCGAAGTAAACAGATTTTGCTGTTCTTAATTCCTCTAATAGATGGCTGGAACCACTGGGAGAAGAATCAGTCCCCAAACAAACGTTAACTCCTCTTTCTAAGAAAAGTTTGATATTGGTTGTTTTTCCAAAGATATGAAGATTGGAAGTAGGGCACCAAACAACGGATGCACCTTTTTCTGCGATTTTATCGGCTTCTTTTGGTCCAAATGGTAAACAATGTACGAGTACAGAATGTGCGCCAAGGGCATCCATCTTTTCTAAATAACGAAGGGATTGTTTCGAATCGTCGTCCAATCCTTCGGCTAAGTGTGTGACAAAGGGAAGATTTGCATGTTCTGCCATTCGGTATTCCAAGGCAGGACCTTCACCCCAATCTAAACTGTAATTTCCAACAGAGTGTGCCAAAGTATAATCTGATATCAATTTTACAGGCAAAATTCCACGAAATGGATTTTGTACAAAATGGGGGATGTGATCAAATACAGAGGTCACGCCAGCAAACACATTTTTGTAAGCGCCAAGGTAGTATAAAATTTCTGGATCAATTTGTTGGCGTTCGGCAAACACTCCTGAACTTTTGTATAAATTATCATAGGATAACCAAGACAGATGTTTTTCTGTTCCTCCCACTTTTGGCAGATAACTTGCAAGTAAATGATCATGGGAATTGATAAAACCAGGATATAATTTTTTACCTTTCAAAGATAGGGTGAACATATCTTTGCTTGCGGAAATGGAGGATTCTATATTAGTGATGGTTTCTCCTGTGAAGAGAAAATCCATCGTTTCCATTTTCCCATTTCGGAACAAAGAAGCAGATTGTAAAAGGATGGGACGAGTCATTCGTATCCTCTTTGTAAAACCAGTTCTGGATTTAAATTGGATTTGTTCTGGTTGAGTTGAAAATACAAACCTTTGTCTTTTGTTAGGATTCCCAATCTATCTTTTGCTTTCACTTGTTGACCTTCTGTGACTTGAATCCTATCTAAATTTCCATAAACCGAATACAGTCCATTCTCGTGTTGTAAAATCACAAAATTTTCATAACCATCCATATAATCCACATGCACAACCGTACCTGGAAAACTGGCTCGCACAAGAGAGGAATTTCCTCGCTGGAATTGGATTCCTTTGTGTGGGTCATATGTGAGTTCAGAGAATTTCTTTTGAATTCTTTCTTTTTGGAGGAGTGGATAGGCGATTTTCTGTATGCCCTTTGTTTCAGACGGAACCGATTTTATTGCTTCGTGTTTGGGGATCTGTAATTTTTCATTCTCGAATAAGTTCTCGCCAATTGTCCTTCCATTTAACTTGGCCAAGGTTTCTGGTGAAACATTCAATTTACGGGCAATTCCATACCAAGTATCCCCTTTGGTAACACGATAGGCATGGGGTAGGTTTTGTTTTGGGGTTTGTTTGGCAGACATTGGGAATTGAGTCAATCCCATAGAAATCAAAACAATCAGTCCTTGTTTTCGCATACAATCCCTAGAGGAAGTATCGACACGAAAAAGGGAGAGGGCAATAAAAAAGGCGGGGGATCCCGCCTTTTCCAAAATCAAACCGATACAAAAACGAAGTTTTATTCTTCGTCTTTGTTGTTGACTTTGTATTTTTTCATGAGCTCTTCCGCTACGTTTCTTGGAACAGGAGCATACTTGGAGAATTCCATCGCAAACTCTGCTTTTCCTTGGGTAGAAGAACGAAGCACAGTAGAGTATCCAAACATATCAGCAAGAGGAACTTCTGCTTCAATTTTTGCATAACCGTTCTCTTCTGTTGTGTTTAAGATCATACCACGTCTTTGGTTTACAGATGCAAGGATGGCTCCCTGGAATTCTGTTGGTCCTTCTACTTCCACGCGCATGATTGGTTCGAGGATGATTGGTGCTGCTTTTGCGAAACCTTGGCGGAATCCGTAACGAGCTCCAATTTGGAACGCCATATCGGATGAATCCACATCATGGTAAGCACCGTCATTGATTACACAACGAACTCCAATGATAGGGAATCCAATGAGGGATCCTCTCTCTAAACAAGAACGGAAACCTTTATCACAAGAACCGATGTACTCACGAGGGATGGATCCACCCACGATTTTATCTACGAATTCGTAGTCTTTTCCTTCTTCTTGTGGGATTGGTTCGATGTAACCAGCTACACGAGAGAACTGACCTTGACCACCCGTTTGTTTTTTATGAGTGTAATCAAATTCTGCTGATTTTGTGATGGTTTCACGATATGCCACCTGAGGTGCACCAGTCACAAGATCCACACCATACTCACGTTTCATCCTTTCGATGTATACTTCGAGGTGGAGTTCTCCCATCCCTTTGATGATGGTCTGACCAGATTCTTTATCAATTTCTGTTTGGAAGGTCGGGTCTTCTTTTGTGAATCGGTTGAGAGCCTTCGCAAGGTTTGGAAGTTGTTTTGACTCTTTACATTCGATGGTAAGAGAGATCACTGGGTTTGGAACAAACATAGACTCCATAGTGAGTTTTGTTTTTCCATCAGTGAATGTATCCCCAGACGCACAATCGATCCCGAATAGGGCAACGATGTCACCAGCTTCTGCTTTGGTGATATCTTCCATTTCGTTTGAGTGCATACGAACGAGTCGTCCGATGTTATGACGTTTGTTGTTTGACGAATTGTAGATCGTCATCCCTTTTTCGAGTCTACCTTGGTAAACACGAACGTATGTTAACTGACCGTAACGTCCGTCTTCCAATTTGAAGGCAAGGCAAACGAGTGGTTTTTCTGGATCAGAATCTAAAACGAGTTCGTTTTCTTCATTTCCAATCTCTTTTGCTGTGTTCACAACATCATACGGAGAGGCAAGGTAATCAGCAACTCCATCTAGAAGTCTTTGTACTCCTTTGTTTTTAAAGGCAGAACCCATAAACACAGGAACAAATTTAAGTGCAAGAACCCCACGTCGGATCGCTTCTTTGATGCGAGCTTCAGAAGGAGTACCTTCTAACATTTCTTCTGTGAGTTCGTCACTGAAAAGGGACACCGCATCGAGAAGGGCTTCACGTTTCTCGTTTGCTTGGTCTTTTAGCTCATCTGGGATCTCAGTGATTTTGATATCTTGTCCATTTGGGCCTTCAAAGTAATAGGCTTTCATCTCCACTAAGTCCACAACCCCTTTCAGGTCGTTTTCCAATCCGATAGGAAGTTGGACCGCGTGTGCATTCAGGTGGAGTTTTTCACGAAGTTGTTCGATCACACGCCATGGGTTTGCACCCGTTCTGTCGAGTTTGTTGATAAAGGCAACACGTGGAACGTTGTAACGTTTCATCTGGCGGTCTACCGTGATGGACTGAGATTGTACTCCCGCCACCCCACAAAGAACCATAATCGCAGAATCAAGGACACGTAGGGACCGTTCTACTTCGATGGTGAAGTCAACGTGGCCGGGAGTATCAATGATGTTGATGGTAATGTCTTTCCAAGTGGCATACGTTGCCGCTGACTGGATGGTAATCCCTCTTTCTCGTTCGAGGTCCATACTATCCATAGTAGCACCCACACCGTCTTTTCCACGAACTTCGTGGATGGCATGAATTTTGTTCGTATAAAATAGAATACGTTCGGTAAGGGTTGTTTTACCAGAGTCAATGTGTGCGGAAATTCCGATGTTACGGATTCTTTCCAATTTTGGATCACGTTTGGTTGCTTGCGTCGCAGAGGTCATATTTTCCTCAAAAATAAGGTTAAAGTTGAATTGATTCTACCAAAATCTGAAATGGACTGCGTTTGTAAAGTACTTGGGATTTTTGGTTAGCGGGAAAATCCTGGAGAAACTTGCGAATGGGGAAATATGCATTTTGCGCGATTGAAGCGATTTTTTAAAACCTTGTCTTTTGCCCGAGTGGTTTGCCTGGGTTTTTTTGCTGCCATTATCCTTGGTTCTTTTGCTCTGTATGTTTCAGAGGAAGGAGAGTTATCCTATGTGGATAGTCTCTACTTGTCTGCTTCCTCCATCTGTGTGACAGGACTGTCTCCCATCCCTCTCTCGGGCCTTCGTCCCACCACTCATTGGATCATGTTGTTTCTCATCCAGCTCGGTGGTCTTGGGATCATCAGTTTTACTGTGATTGTTGGGTTTCTCATTACCAAAGGGATTTCCAGGAATGCTCGTTTCAATGCGTTTGTTGGGGCGGCTATCGACACTCAAACGGAAACAGAGTCTCTTGCCACGAATGAAGTGAACCGGATTTTACTTTCCATCATCAATATCTCATTTTCCATCGAAATTTTAGGAGCCATTGGGCTTTACCTTCACATGCCAGAAGGAGTAGAAGGGGAAAACACTCGTTGGTTTTTTTCTCTGTTTACCGCTGTTTCCTCTTTCAATAACGCTGGTTTTTCGATTACCGATGATCTGAGTGCCCTAAGGCTCGATCCATTTTCGCTCTATATTGTTTCAGGACTTGTGATTTTTGGAGGGATTGGATTTCCTGTGATCATCCTTTTGGAAAAAGTATTACTCACAATTTTTGTTCGACTCATGTATCGAATTGAAGTGGTAGCTGAGACTTTGATGATGGAAAAGGCATTAAAGACAGGAAATGTTCCCAAATTTTTATTATTACCTGCTCAATTCTCTGCGATTTTAGAAAATAGAATTGAGGAGTATAACAAACATTTACGTGGGGAAACCACGCGGATTCAATCCAAACTTTTAGTATATGGATCTTTTGCTTTGTTATTATTTGGTTTTTTTGGAATCTATTTTTTAGAACGATCCAATCCACATACCTTTCATGGTATGGATATGATGGATAAAATCTCAAACGCCTTTTTTATGTCTGTGTGCTCTCGGACGGCAGGTTTTTCTACCATGGATTTGGGACACCTTAATGATGCCACAGTCATTATCATCACCGTACTTATGTTCATTGGTGGTGGGCCACAGGGAACGGCCGGTGGTATAAAAATTACCACCTTTGTTTTGTTACTTGCCTATTTAAAAAATGTCATTCAACCTGCAAAACCCGTTATGTTGTTTGGTGAGATTGTTTCCAAAAATTCAGTTGCTGTAGCGATACGGGTTTACTTTTTAGCAACGATTGCACTTGCATTTGTATTCATTTTACTTGGTATTTTGGATCAGAACCAACATTCTTTACATGTGATTTTTTTCGAATTGATATCTTCTTTTTCCACAGTGGGATTCACCTTGAATCTGACTTCTCAGTTAGGAGATATTGAAAAATTGTTTTATGCTGCCGTGATGTATGTTGGTAGAGTGGGAATCTTTACTGTTCTCATTGCTGCCACAGGTCACTCCGGCGTTCCTAAAATGGGAACTGTGGACGATGGCATAAAAATCCAAGTGGGTTAAAATCGTGAGAAAAATCGGTTTTAGTAATTTTAGGGAAAGGAAGGATTGGTAGTTGTGACTCCAAGCATCAAAGAATCGTTTCAGTCTTTTTGGAAAACGCCTGAAATAACCAAAGAAGAAGAAGTAAAAGAAAAAACAAAGTCCGATCTGAAGGAAACTCTCAAACAATTAGAGTCTAGATTGGAATCAGTAGAAATTCTCATCACAAATTCTCAATTAGAAGATGCGAAAATACTTTTACATCACCTCAGTTACGACTTCATCAATTTCCAAAAAAAGAGAAACAATGAAACGCCTGTTTTACTAGGAGCAGATGTTTCTGGCTTTGTGATACCGGAATCACCTATAAAAATCAAACCTTTTCAGTTTCTAACACGTTTGCCTCAATTAGCATCCCTCAGTGAAGAGGAAACGAATTCCTACTTTGACGAATGTTTGGATACATATGATTTTTTGTCCCATATTGTGGGGAAGGAAATCAAAACCATTTACAAAACAAGACTTGATGATTACCGCTCCGTGCGAAGGATTCGAATCTTCAGTATCAGCCTGATTCTTTTTGCAACCATCGCTTCTATCTTTTATTACCAATACAAATACCCAGAATTTAAGGAACAAAACATCGAGTTGTATTCCTTTTTGGACAAGGAACATCCACAAACCACTGAGGACTCAAAACTCTCCTTACCGTTAAAGAAGGAAGAAATTGGTAACTGGGTGGAATATCGTTTTCCCATCCCTGCCTCAATGAACCAGTTTGGTGGACTTCGGATTGACCCTTTGCAACAGAGGGGAATTCGGTTTGCGTTGGATGATTTAAAGATCCTTGATGACCAGGGAAAGATTTTGTACTCGAAAAAATTTCTCGTAAGTCGGTCCTTATTACCGGAAGATTACCAAGATTTTTTATCCATTCTCGATATCAAAACGGCAGGGAAACAGGAACCTGGTGAGATCGTTGAAATGATCACCACAGGAAAAAATCCACAAATCCATCTGGTGTTTCCGATGATTCAAAACGCCAAAACAATCCATCTCAAAATGAAATACATAGAAGCCCATAAAGTGAAGAAAAAATGATCTACCTATATTTGAAACTCATGCGGATCCCACAGTGGATCAAAAATATCATCCTCTTTGCAGGACTTATTTTTTCAAAACGAATCTTCGACATTCCTTCCTTCACAAAGGTTTGTTTGGCTTTTTTGTTTTTTTCTTTAGTAGCAAGTTGTCAGTATGTGTTTAATGACTTTTTGGACCAAAAAGAAGATGCCAAACACCCAGAAAAAAGACATAGACCTCTTGCAAGTGGAGCCTTGGACTCAGGCATTGCACTTGCGATCACTGGTGCCATATTACCTGTTGCGTTAATTGGTTCGTATAAACTTTCTCCCGTTTTCTTTTATCTCACTATTTTTTACTTAATGTTTAACATGTTGTATAGCAAAGTGTTAAAACACATTGTCATCTTAGATGTGATGAGTATCTCCATTGGTTTTGTGTTACGAGCCATTGCAGGTGCTGTTGTGATCGGAGTGGAGTTTTCCCATTGGTTGTTACTTTGTACGTTTATGTTGGCACTCTTCTGGGGTTTTTCAAAACGAAGAGGAGAGATTCATATCTTAAAAACCGATGCTGGAAAACATCGTAAGATCTTGGAAGAATATTCCATAGAGTTTTTGGATTTGATGATGGCTGTGGTTGCAACTTTAACTCTTGTGAGTTATGTAATGTATACGGTTAGTTCTGAAACTGCAAAAAGTTTAGGAACACCGTATATGGTCTATACCGTACCCATTGTTGTGTATGCAATCTTTCGGTCTCTGTATATTATCTATATCAAAAATATGGGTCACAATCCCACAAGAGCCATCCTTACCGATGTGAGCGTTCTTGTTTCAGGAGTGATTTGGCTCCTTCTCATCTTATTTTTGATGTTTGGGAACTTATCAGGCCATCCACCAGTCTACCAGTAGAGATGAAAATTTGGAAGCAGTTACCATACGGGTGGAAGGTAGTTTTCGCCTTTGTTTTCTTTTTTTCGGCCACGTTAGGATTTGCCTACTTTAAAGCAAGGGATACCAATCCAAATGTTCCCATTGAAGCATTAGCGACCACTCCAACCGAAGCAAATTCCTGGAAAGGTCACCCCAAAGTTGTGTATTTTTGGGCCACTTGGTGCACCGTTTGTAAGGCATACGCACCCATACTGGAAGCCAATCTTAAGTTTTTGCCGAAGGAAACTATGTTTCTCTCCGTTTTGGAATCCGAGGATTCAGAAGAAATGAAGGACGTTTTGGCAAATCTTTCCAAAGAGGGAAAACGTCCCATTTACACAGCCGACTACCGAATGCTTAAAGAATGGAGAATTTCTGCCTATCCCACGACTCTATTTTTGAATGGAGACGGCAAAGTGATTTTTGCAGATTCTGGAATTTTAAGCCCAATTGGATTCTGGATTCGTTCTTTTCTTCTGCGCTTTTTTTAAACTGTCGATGATCTAGTATGGATGCAAGCTTCAAACCCAAACCGCTTTTGAATAAGTCGGAACTTCGCCAAATCAAACGAAGTAAAACTAGGGTAGAAGGGAAAAAAGTCATCACGGATGATGTCAAAAAACTAAAATCTCTCAAAGTCACTCCTGAACTTAGCTTCCAACAGTCCATTGACTACTACAAAGAACCCATTTGGATCGAATATTATATTCCAAAAGAATCTCGGTTTGCTTTTGAAACCAAGTATCTCTTTATCTACCTTGTCGATCCAGAAATCACAGAAGAGGAATGTGACAAGGCAAGAAAAATCGCCAAAGAAAACGATGAGATTGTGGATGTCTTTGCTTATATGGAAAGAAATCCAGAATCGATTCGACTCATTGAAGATTCGTACCACTCAACCATGTCGATGCATGAAACCATTCATCACATCTATCGAAATTATAAAGAAACGGGCGCGACGGAAGATTTAAAAACTGCCTGTTACCTAACAGAAGCACTGCTCAAATACGAACCAACGATTGCTGGACTCACTTACTTTCGTGATTATAGCATTTATAATTTGAATTATTGGATTCGAACTCTGAATCGTTTGAAGATTGATTTTGCCTTAGAAGATGCGACCGTGTCACTTCTCATCAAAAGGCGTAATGAACTCTGGGAGTTCGAAAATAGAGAAGAAGACGAAGACTTTGATTTACTTGCGGCATTGTTTTTTGAACAAGCATTCCCGAACCGAGGGGCAGGGGAACTATCCAGTGATGACCTTTTATTATTCGAATGAACGAGAGTCTTTTGATTGTCTCAGTTCACTCTAACCAACGGAATAAATCGATCCAATCAAACATCGATTGGTTCTGAGGATTTGTAAAAAATTTTGTTGTTTCCCCAAGTTTCATCGTCACGGGAATACGTTTTTCTTGGAAAGAAAACGTGAGTTTCGAAATCGATTGACTCGATTCTTTCCAATGTTTTTCTTCTGAACTTTCTTCGGTGAGAGGAAAACTATTTAAAAAGATTCTCCAAAAATCGTTTCCATCGATGAGAACCTCTGAGATTCCACCAATCCCCATCTTAAGATCCCTATATAAATGTTCCTTGTTAAAATCTTTTTGTCCAATGGATAAAAATGGTTTTTCCCGTTTGATTTTTTGCAAAGGGGGTAGGATGGCTTTTGCATCTATGGCGTCCCAATCTAAGATCAAAAAATGACAGTTGCTAGTTTGCATTCTCTGCAGTAAAAATTCAGCTGTTCCTTCTATGTAGACTTGGTATCCCATTGTTTTTAAAAACATGAGTAGGTGTTTGTCCAAGATAGGATTTTTTGTATACACAACCCAAGTTAAGTTTTGTTTCGGGAGTGGATTTGTAGGTAGGGTATGTATTTTGTTGTAGGGTTTTTCCCATAAACAAGATACCCCAATGGATTTGTAGCGATCCTTTTCTTCTTTTGAAAAATGACCGCATAAGATTGGTTCGATGCTCCAATCCAAAAGTTCTTTTGCTAACTCTGGTGTTGGTTTGGAAAACAATCGGACTGAGTCTGGAAAATCCTTCCAAGTTTTATTTGTACATTCTTTCACTACGAGCCCATTCACTTGCAACCAAGCACTGATGAGATCTTTTTCCCCTTCGGAAACTTGTGTCAAAACGGCACCGAATCGATTGTCCATACGATTGTATTTTAGTTGACCCCCTAGGCTTGAAAGTCATTTTAAAAAGCATCTCCAATGAAGCTCCTCAAGCGATACGCAAACCGTAGGCTCTATGATCCAGAAACGAGTTCCACAATTACATTAGAAGATGTGGCGAAGATGATCATCGGTGGGGAAGAAATCAAAGTTCAAGACAATCTATCTGGGGAAGACATCACACCGAAAATCCTCGGACAAACATTTTTAAAAGTCAGCCTTGGGCAAAGAAACGAAGATTTTTCCAATTTTATGTTAACATCGCTCATCCGTGAAACTGGTAGGGACATTTCTGGTCTTTTTGAACGTTTGGTTCTTGGGGGAATTGGTGCCAATTACCTGACTCGAGAACGTCTGGAAAAAATTGTCAATTCCATGGTCGAACTTGGTGAATTGAAAGAGGTCGACTTTAGCCTCTACCGTGAGGATTTACTAAGGAAAATGGCATCTCGCGCCAGTGAGAAAAAGGAACAAATTCAAAAGGATTTGGAAAAATTCAGCCAATCCATATTGGAAGAAGACAAAGCCACTCTCGGTGACCTTTCTGAAAAATTAAAAGAAGTCGCAGAAAAATTAAAAGAAAATTAACAAAAATCGGTTAGAATGACCTCCTATTTTCAGGGGGAATGAATGAAATTCCGTTACTTAGCTCTTTTATTATGTTTTGTCCACTTTAGTGTCTATGCGGAAAAAGCGGATTCTTTTTACGAAACCCAACGAAAGAGACTCAACTCGTCCAATATTTTTGAAATCAGAGATGCAATAGATCAGTTAACTTTTGTTAATTCAAATAGGGGGATTCGCGATATACTTTCTGCTTTAGAAGGAACTCCCAATTTTCCTACGAGCGAAAACAATGCCCCTGCCGTCAAATTTTACGCCGCAAAAGCCCTAGCAAAAAAAGGTGAAAAAATTGCTGTTCCTGTTCTTATCAAAACATTCCAAAAGGAATCCACAACTCTTGTAGAACACAATCCGCCAAAGGTTCGTAAAATCAGTGATGGAGTTTTTGATCGTACGTCTACATCCAGCCCCTATTTTTATGAAGATGGAGAAATTTCGATGGTGCTAGCTTGTGGAGAAATGTTACGCACGTTAGGTTCTTTACCAATCACAGAAGCATCTGAATCGACCATCAAACAAGCGTTGTCTCACCCCAACTTTTATATTCGAAGTTCTGCTGCAGATGCAATGTACGAGACAAATTCTAAACAATGGTTGTCCACACTTTCGGAAGGCCTTGGCAAAGAACAAGTTCCCTATGCAAAAATTTCCATTTTAGCTGCTATCGTCGGGTTGGAACGATTACCGAACCAAAACATGAAATCCGTAACTGAAATGTTATCGGACCAAAATCCTGAAGTCAGAAAAAAAGCCTCGGAAGCACTCCGCCGATTGGACCTTCGTCTTTCAGCACCTTACCTAGAAAAGGCGATTCAAGTGGAAAATCATCCCATGGTTTTATCCCAAATGAAGGAAGATTATGCATATCTGATTTCATTTCGAACTCCCTAAGCCTTGGTGAATTCATTGTGGACAAATCTAGATTTTTTTTAAATATGTGATCTAAACGGAGAAATTATGAAATTTAATAGTATTTTAGATGCCATTGGCAACACACCACATGTACGTTTATCTCGTTTGTTTGGAACCGATCATGAAGTTTATATGAAATTAGAAAGACAAAATCCTGGTGGATCAATTAAGGATCGGATTGCCCTTGCGATGATCGAAGACGCTGAAAAGTCAGGGAAATTGAAAAAAGATTCCATCATTGTGGAGCCAACCTCTGGAAATACGGGAATCGGGCTTGCGATGGTTGCCGCTGTGAAAGGTTATGCGATCACTCTTGTGATGCCAGAACATATGTCTGTTGAACGACGTAGAATCATGGCAGCATACGGTGCAAAATTTGAACTCACCCCAAGAGAAAAAGGAATGCCTGGTGCCATCGCCAAAGCACAAGAAATGGTAGCGGCCAACCCAAATGCTTGGATGCCACAACAGTTTGAAAACGAAGCCAACATCCAAGTGCACAGAGAAAAAACCGCAGAAGAAATCGCAAAAGATTTCCCAGATGGACTTGATTACATCATCACCGGAGTTGGTACAGGCGGACACATTTCAGGATGTGCGGAAAACTTAAAGAAACGATTTCCAAAACTCAAAGTGTTTGCAGTGGAGCCAGAAGGTTCACCAGTTCTCAGTGGTGGAAAACCTGGGCCACACCCTCTCCAAGGAATTGGTGCTGGATTCATTCCGAAAAACTGTAAAACAGATTTACTCGATGGAATCATCACAGTAGGAAAGGAAGAGTCCTTTACGATGGCTGTTCTTGCTGCGAAAAAAGAAGGAATCTTTATTGGAACTTCTTCTGGGGCGAGCCTTGCGGCAGTTTCCAAAAAATTAAAAGAAATTCCTGCGGGCTCCAAAGTTCTTACTTTCTGTTATGATACAGGAGAAAGATACTTGTCAGTAGAAGGACTTTTCGTTTAATTATTGTTTAACGGAAATTTAACATTACCAATTTATTAATTGTCGAATCCCCTACAAAGGCAACAACCATCTCTTCTTACTTAGGTAAGGATTGGTTGGTTGTTGCGACCAAAGGGCATATCAAAGACCTTCCACCCAAATCTTATGGTGTGGATCTAACCAATCAGTTCGAACCCGAATATGAATGGCTTAACGGTAAAAAAAATCTTTTTTCCACCATTGTCACCAAAGCTAAAAAATGTGAGGTCATCTACATCGCAAGTGACCCTGATCGAGAAGGAGAAATTATCGCCAAACATTGCTTTGATGAGCTATCCAAACTAAAAAAACCAATCTATCGACTTCGACTGAAGGAAATCACAAAGGAAGAATTAAAGACGCAAATTCAAAGAAAAGGTGGCTTGGATTTGGAAGCGATTGAATCACAAATTGCTCGCCGTGTGATCGATCGAATTTTTGGTTTTGAAGTGTCTCCTGATTTGTGGAAACAATTAAGAATTCAAGGTTTGTCAGCGGGGCGAGTGCAATCAACGGTGCTCCATTGGATTTGTGAACGGGAAAAAGAAATCCAAAACTTCTCCAAAGAAACCTATGTTTTGCTCAAACTTCAAGGAAACTTGCAAGGTCAAAATGTCGAACTCAAATACCACTCAGAAGATCGATTCAAAAAGGAAGAGGTTGAAACAATCTTAAAAGAGATTCAAATTCTACCAGAGCCCAGTCGTTTAAAACAACTTGTATTATCCAAGGTCAAAACCAAAAAGATCAAACGAAATCCTCCCAAAGCCTTTTCAACAGCAAGTTTACTGGAATCGAGTTTTCGTGCTCTTAAATTTGATTCTAAAAAAACAATGCGAATCGCACAAAGTTTGTTTGAAGGAAAAAGGTTACAGGGAGGGGAAAGTGTTGGTCTCATCACCTATATGCGGACTGATAGCACAAGGGTTTCTTTGGAAAAACAAACATTAGGTGAAAATTACCTAAAAAAACAATATTCTAATCTTCTTCTCGAAGCAATCGAACGAAAGACCAAACAAAAAAAATTTTCCCAAGATGCACATGAAGCTATCGTTCCCATTAACCCTCACCTTACACCGGATCAAATTCGATCGTACGTGAGTGCCGATGAATTCAAATTGTACCAATTGATTTGGGAACGGTTTTTAACCTCTCTATTAAAACCCGAAGTAGGAGAGGAGATCGTATATGAATTTCCTGTTGGGAAACATCTTTTCATTCATCAATTCGAAATCATTTTTGATCCAGGATTTAAAAACTTTCCAGAACTAAAACAAAAAGTAATAAAACCAAGGTTAGATGCGAAAGTAGGTGATGTCTTTTTTTATCAATCTCATACCATGGAAGAAAAAGAAACAGAACCTCCGCTTCGTTATACGCAAGGAAAGTTGATCCAGAAAATGGAAGATACTGGAGTAGGGCGACCTTCTACGTATGCTACCATTTTAGAAACGTTGAAACTTCGTAAATACATCGTAGAATACAAAAAAAACATAGGGCCATCCGCCTTGGGTGTGAAAGTGGATTCCTATCTATTTTTAAACTTTAAAGAGTTGATCGGAGAGTCCTTCACAAAAGACCTCGAAACAGAACTAGACCAAATCACAGAACACAAAGAATCAAGAGTGAATCTCATCTCTAAGTTCTATCGACAATTAAAGCAGATTCTAACGTCTCCTCGAAAGAAATGGGATGTGACCATCCAAGGGAGTATAGATTCAGTGGCTTCTGAAACATCGAAAGAAACTTTTCCCATTCCAAATTCAAAATCTCCTCGTAAGCATTCAGAAAAGAAATCGAGCCAAGGGAAAACGGGTCAAAGTCCAATCATAGAGACTCGAAAATGCCCGAAGTGTTTGAATGGGACAGTGAAAACCAAACTGGGGAAAAATGGAAAAACCATTTATTTTTGTTCCCGTTACCCGCATTGTGACTACATCACCTATGACAACAAATCCGAGTAAAACATTGGTCCTTGTGAATTTAGGAGGACCTCGAACTTCTGATGAAATCGAAGTTTTCTTAAGAGATTTATTTTCCGATCCTTTTGTCTTTGATTTGCCATTGCCTGAATTTTTACGCATTCGTCTGGCAAGGTTTATTGCAAAAAAGAGAGCACCGAAAGTGCAAACCACCTATGCTTCCATGGGTTTTGGTGGTGGGTCTCCCCTTGTGAGTGAAACAGAAAAACAAGCAGAACGTTTAGAAACCATTCTGAACAAACTCACAAAGGATACTTGGAAAGTCATCGTGTCAATGACATGTGGGTTTCCAAACATACGTGATAAAGAATTTTTAAAACCAGATCCAAATACCATCTATCTACCGTTATATCCACAATTTTCCCGTTCTACTGTTTTATCGACTCTTGCGATCTTGGAAAATAAATTCGGTGAATGTCCAGTTGGGAGTGGTGGATATGTCCCACATTTTGGTTTGGAACCAAAGTTTCACCAAATCACTGCTAGGTTTATTTATGAATATTTTACAGATCAGTTGAATCAGGCTGAATTTTTACATTACCCGAAAGAAAAACCAAATTGTGATTGGAAAGATTTGGATCTAATCTTTTCTGCTCACGGTGTTCCGATGCGCCTCATTCGCAAAGGGGATCGTTATATGGAAGAATTGAAAGACTCCATCAAAAGAATCACGGAGGAACTGAGGTTGTTTGGTTATCGGGGAAACGTTCACCTTTCTTACCAAAGTAAGGTGGGACCTGCCAAGTGGACGGAACCGAATACGATTGAAACCATTTCCACTTTGGCAAACCAAGGAAAACACATCGCAGTATATCCAATTAGTTTTGTCAGTGACCACTTGGAAACTCTCGAAGAAATTGGGGAACAATTCAAAGAGCTAACCTGGGAAAAAGGTGGAAAATCCTTCGTAAGAATTCCAGCACTCGGTGTCTACCAACCGTTTCTAGAGTTTTTGGCAGAACGAGTCATCCAAGGAGACAGGTTCATTCACCATTGCCTATGCAAAGAGAAAGGCGGAGAATCACTAGAAGGATGTCGATTCAAAGATTGACCTAAGGCCAATTCCTTTTCTGTAATTACCAAAGAACCGAATCTCTTTTCCTTTGGTTTTCCAATTGGATTCTATGAGTTCGAGTTTTTGGTTCAAACGAAGTAAGTTTAAATCATAGGCAGGAAAAACACCCTCCCATGTGGTTTTGTAAACACTTGTCGGTGTGTCTTCTTTTCCTGTGATGGTTTTGCGATCAGTTTCTAATATGGTTTCCCATTCTATTTGGGAGGTTGTTTCGGCTAACTTTGGATAAATCCAGGTCTCGGAGTGATGGTTTCCTGTCACCCGATCAGCAAAGATATCTGAATTGCATAAAACTCCCAACGCAGAAATTCCTTCCTTCTTCCCAAATAAAACACCAAAACACGGTTTTTTTGTGAGTCTTGTTTTGCCAAACCGAGTGATGGTGGTGATTGTTAATAAATTGGGTTTTTCATCCTCTGTGAGATTTGCATCGATCATCGGAAGCAGTTTCTTTAGCGAAATGCAGATATGAATTGAACCATTGATGTTTCCCAGTTCTTCCAAATGTTTCAATGGAACGTTTGTTTTGATGGTAATCTTGGGTGAAAGATACGTAACCAAATGAGAGACTAAATCTCCCATCCCGTTCGGAAAGGATACGGTTCCGTATGTTTTCTTTTTGTTCTTTTTGATTTCTTTGAAAATTGTACTTTTGCCACTTCCATCCCATTTGGAAAAAATGGTGTCCGCTTGTAAGCCGGTGAGTCTTGTTCCATAAATGCCACCAAGCGCAGGTTCTATGATATTTTTTGTGACAGAGGATCCAAACATTTGATTTCCCCATTCTTCAAAGTTTAGGTTGGGATCAAATTTGAGCTTTTTTAGGAAAATCGAATACAGGAGTTTTATTCCCGAAAGAAGGGATATAGGAAGTCGGGAAAGTTTTTGGTTCGTCCAAAAATACCTACGTTTGGAGGCTTTTCTCGGAAAAACTGGGGAAAGGCTAATGTCAGCTAACATCGATTTGATGTCATCTGTCAAAAGAATTCCATTGGCCGCAAGTTCCACCAAACCTTCTTTTTCCTTTCGGGTTCCAATGACTCCTCCTAAAGAATCCTTTTCTTCATAGAGTGTGACATGATTTCCTTGTTTCACATGGTGATACGCGTGAAATAAACCAGTAATGCCTCCGCCAAAGATATGGATGTCTTCGTTCATATTGCTTTGGAAAAAACAGGACCAGTGGGTTTACTTGCTTGGAGTTTTTCATCAAACGCCATCGCGACAATTCGTAAGAATGGTTTTCCAATCTCTGTGATCGAGAGAATTTCATTTTGCCAGGAAATGAGTTTGTCTTTTTCCATTTCCGATAAAAACTCTTTTACATGGTGTAACATTTCTTTGGGAACGATCACTTGCCAAGAAGTCATAAGTTCCAAGATCAAATGTTTTCTATCTTGGTCTGATTTTGTGAGTTTATGACCTCGAAAGATCGGTAGATTCCCATCCACAAGAGATTTGCGATATTTCATTTCCAGTTTGATATTTTGAAAAAACAAATTTGGTGTTTCGGAGATGGAAGATGACC
The DNA here is from genome assembly GCF_040833955.1 of Leptospira sp. WS60.C2. NCBI lineage: Bacteria > Pseudomonadati > Spirochaetota > Leptospiria > Leptospirales > Leptospiraceae > Leptospira > Leptospira milleri. Next base: position 1,156,456 of record NZ_CP162133.1, read on the forward strand.
CAAGACCTAACATAACATCGGTTTTGGAATCACTGTAACCCATAAAATTTCTATGCAATTTTTTAGCATTGAATGCTTTCCATAATTTGTCATGAGGAAGAGCAAAATGATCCATCCCAATTTCCCTATACCCTTCCCGTTCCAGAATGGCTCGTCCCATCTCATATAACTCGCGTTTGAGCGTTGGTTCTGGTAAATCTGCTTCTGTAAACAACCTTTGGGAAGCTTTGATCCAAGGAACATGCGCATAGGAATAAAAGGCAATTCGATCTGGTTTTAATTCCAACGTTTTTTCCATCGTGTATTTCATGGAATCGAGTGATTGTTTTGGTAAACCGTAGATCAAATCGAAGTTTACCGAATCAAAGCCAAGGGATCTTGCTTCAAGTGTGATGTTCTCCGTGAGTTCAAACGGTTGGATTCGATTCACGAGTCTTTGGACTTCCGGATCAAAGTCCTGGACTCCCAAACTGATTCGTTTGAAACCAAGACCGTGTAATAGTTTGAGTTGAGAAACCCTTGTTCTTCTTGGGTCCACTTCAATGGAATACTGCGGGTCTTTTGCTTGTGGGAGTTGGTTTAAAATGGACTCGATGGTCGATTGCAGATTGTAATCTGAGAGATACGTTGGGCTACCACCACCTAAGTGCAGTTCGCTCAGTTCCTTTCCTTTGAGGGCAGAAACATTTTGAATGTAGAGCTGTAATTCTTTTTGGATTGCGGTCACATATGGTTCTTCCACCGAATGGTTTTTGGTGATGGAGGTGTTACAGCCGCAGAACGTACAAAGCGTTTCACAAAAGGGGATATGAAGGTAAACGGCTAGTTTGGATTCTCTTGGCGAAAGATTTGTTTGTAGTGAGTTTACGCATTCTTCCACGGTTGGAGAATCTGTCCAATACGGCACAGTTGGGTAACTAGTGTACCTAGGTGCGGGAGTATCATATTTTTCGAGTAAGTGTTTCATGCACTAAACACCTTTCTTGTTTCTTCAATAAGTAGATGAACTGATCTTTCCGGAGTGAATTGTAAAACTCCATGGCCAAGGCCTGCCACCCATCCAGCTCTCTCTTTCGGATCTAAATCTCTTATGGGGAGTAAATATTCTTTGATTTTTCCTTTGAGAGTGGTTTCATCAGCAAACAATAATTCTTGGTCAAAGTTTCCTTGGATGAAACCTTTTCCACCAAATTCACGTAATATTGTCTCAATGGAAAAACGGTGGTCAACACCGAAGCCTGTTAAATTTGGAATGGATTGAATTTGACGCAATTGCGCTTCTGTGGAGTTTTTTGCATAATAACCTATTTGTTTTGGAAAGGATTTTGTGAGTTCCGAAATTGGATCTGTTACATACCTTCGGAAATGGTTAGGATCGAGCATCCCCGCCGCTGTATCAAACATCATCACTACTTCTGCACCACCTTGCAATTGTAATTCGATGTTCTTTTTCAAAAGCGGAATGAGGATGGAATAAAACGAATCAACAAACTCCCTGTTTGTTTTGATAAAGGATAAATTTCCATCGTGTTTGCCAATACTAGCATACGTCATGAGGGTAAAGGGTCCACCCACAAAACCGATGAGCGATACATCGTTTGGCAATACCTCACGAGTTCGGATGACTGCTTCCTTTTGGAAATACAAATCTTCGATAGCTTCGTCTACTGGTTTTAGTTTCTGCAAATCCGTAGTGGATGTTAGAGAAAAGGAAAGTTTTGGACCAGGATCGTAAGTAAGTCCCATTCCCAGAGCTTCCAAAGGAAAGAGTAGATCCGAAAAAAGGATACTCACATCAAATCCAAATTCTTTGACAGGACCAAGAGCCACTTCCGCAGCAAGTTCTGGTTGTTTACAAAGTTCCATAAAACCATAGGATTCTTTGAGTTTTCGATAATGGGAATGGTATCTTCCAGCTTGGCGCATGAACCAAATGGGCGGAACATTTTGTGGGACTAATTGGATCGCGTTGGCAAATTTTTCGTTATAGTATTTTGTTGTGATCATGGTTTAGTCCTTTAGTGCTTCTTTTGTTTTTTCGAGCGTGAGTGAAATGATTTCGCTTGTATGGGCAGTGGATAAAAATCCAACTTCATAGCCACTGGGAGCAAGATAAACACCGCGATTTAGGAGTTTGTGAAAGAGTGTCGCAAAATTTGTTTTGTGTGTGCTTGGGATTTCATCAATGGTGCGAATCGGTTTTTCCGTTTTTCCTTTGAGCCAAAAGAGACTTCCGAAGGTCACAGCTTCCCAATTCGGATCACCATGCTCCTTTAACAGTTTGAGGATTCCATCTGTTAATTGTTTGGTGGAAGTCTCTAGTGTTTGGTATGGGTTCTCTTCCCATGCTTTGGTAAGAGTTTTGAGTCCAGCACGCATTCCAATGGGATTAGCTGACAAGGTTCCTGCTTGGTAAACGGGGCCACTCGGTGACACAAGATCCATGAGGTCACGTCTACCTGCATAGGCTCCTACAGGAAATCCACCACCGATGATCTTTCCATAACAGACCAAATCGGGTGTGATCCCTGTTACGCCAGCCATCCCTTGGAAGGAGACACGAAATCCAGAAATCACTTCATCAAACAGAAGGATAACACCATATTTGGTGGTAAGTTCACGGCATTTTTTTAAAAATTCAATTCTTTGCGGAAGGAGCCCATAGTTGGCGGGAAGTGGTTCTATCGCCAAACAAGCGATATTCGATCCTTCTCTGGTAAATAACTCTTCGAGTTTCTCTTCATCATCTAAGGGTAGAACCAGTGTGTTTTGGATGATCTCAGGACCGATTCCTTTGCTATCACTCGAACTAAGACCAGCAAGTCCCGAACCAGACTTCACTAAGAGTTGATCGAGATGGCCATGATAACAACCGTCAAATTTTAGAATTTTGTTTCGTCCAGTCGCCGCTCTTGCTACGCGAAGGGCACTCATGACGGCTTCTGTACCTGAGTTCACAAAACGAATTTTTTCTACCCAGGGAATTCTAGAGGTAATGAACTCTGCTAGTTCCAAAGAGTAGGGTTCACAAGCACCAAACGACCAAGCTTTGCGCACGGTGTCTTCCACCACTTCTTGGATTTCTGGATGTCTGTGACCAAAGAGAAGTGGGCCAAAACTCAAACAATAGTCGATGTATTCGTTTCCTTCGACTGACGTAAGAAAGGCGCCGTTGGCTTCCTTAAAAAATACGGGTGTACCTCCTACAGAAGAGAAGGAACGCACAGGACTGTGGACACCTCCAGGTACCACTTGTTTGGATCGTTCGAATAATGTTTGCGAATTCATGAATACAACCTTTGTGCAAGTCTTGCACCATATGTGATTAAAAAGGAAGAACCAGCTCTTCGAAACACATTCCATGTTTCTTTCATAGCCTCTTCAAAATCTAAAAAACCTTCATTTGCTAAATACACCAAACTTGCATACTCTCCACTCACTTGGTAAGCACCTGTAGGAAGTCCTGTTTTTTCTTTGATAGGGCCAAGCAAATCAATCGCCGTCATTCCTGGTTTTACCATTAACAAATCAGCACCTTCTTCTTTGTCTCTAAGGGATGTTTGGATGGCAGTGTCTCTGTCTCGCACATCAAGTTGGTATCCGCTTCTGTCACCAAACTGGGGTGAGGAGTCAGCGGCACCACGAAAAGGACCGTAAAAATTGCTTTTGAACTTAGTCGAATAACTCATGATGGGAATGTGAGAGTGGTTGTTTTCATCGAGTATCTTTCTATGGGATGCGATACGTCCATCCATCATATCACTCGGCGCAATTCCATCTGCACCAGCATCCGCATAAATTAAGGCAAGCTCTGACAATCGTTTGAGACTAAGATCAAGATCGATGACACCATTGGAATGGAAATGACAACAGTGACCTGTTGTTGTGACAGAGCAAATGCACGTATCGAGCCATAAAAATAAATTTGGAAATTCTTTTTTGATGAGGCTGATATTCGTTTTGTAAAACTCTCTCGAAAAACTGGTATCAGACTTTTCATTTGGAACCATAAAGAGTAAAAATTGAGTCACACCCGATTTTTGATCTGCTTCGATCTGTTTTAAAATGGTTTTGTTTGTGTCTCGGTAAACGCCGGTTAGACCCTTTATTGGTTCTTTTTCTGTGAGCCCTTCTACCAGAAATAATGGTTGGATCATTTTTTTTGTGTTTAAAGAACCTGATTCACTTAAGTCGCGTAGGAATTGGTTGGATCGTAATCGTAAGGTGTTTTGTTTCATGGTTTGATGTGTTTTTCTAACCAGGATTCGAAGGACAAAGAAACAAATACTTTGTTCTTCGATCTTTCTTCACCTAGCGTATGTTTGATTTTTCTGAATGTGGAACCTGGTCCCACAAAATGAATGACATCTAATAATTCTGGAAATCGTTTGGTGACGATATCAAATTCAGATCCACTCCGCCAGTAGGCTGCTTTAATTTTGGAAGTATCGAATGGGATGGGAATTTCAGGAGCAGAAACAAAGTAAGTGGGTATCACAGGATATACACTTGAATGTTTATCAGAATCCATATGGGTTAGTTTCACAAATTTTGTTTTTCTTCCTAAGATGGTATCAATCTCAGGTGGTTCACTTTCTCCGAGGCCATCACAAGTGCCATTCACCCAAAATCCTCTGAGAGCTAGGTCTTTCCATGTGGAAAGTCCTGCAGACCATAGGATTTGGTTACTTGGGTTTACTGACAAATCCAATGGAAACGCATACCCTCTTGAAACAAAGACGTCTACATCCTTCGGAATCGAATAGGTGAGTCGTTCTCTTTGTCTTGCCGCCATTTTTGCGTTCGGTGGCCAAACTTCTTCTTTAGAAAAAAATAGATTTGGACTTTCGGAAAGTTCTTTGGTTTGTAAAACCACTCCCTCATCGGTCATCCCTCGAATGAAAGTTACTTTTCCATACTCTCTTTTTAAAACGGTAACTCCAATTTTTTGGTGGCAACCGCCGCCGTATCGAGATAAAATTTCTCTCTCTTCTAATGCCGTAAATTTTGTTTCTGAATCTGTGATTTCCATCAACATGGCTTCGAGATGTTTGTCCTCTTTTCTAATTTCTGCACATAACGCACCTTGTGCGGGTGCGCTTGGGAAGACAGAGGAAGGTAATACCATAAAAAGAGAAAGATTTAACGTATCTCGGATGACTTGTTTGACTTCTGCCAGTTCGGGCAAATGATTTTCTGGATCTTCAAAACTCAGAATCCGATCTAACGCGGCTTTGGCGACTAAGATCCCACCTGAATCGTGCTCCAGATATTTGCGAAGTCTTGTTTGGATATTCCCTCTAACCGATTCGATTTTGATTTCAAATTGATTGATGGGAGTCGGGAAGTAATTTTTTAAAAATTCTTTGATGTGATACTCTCTTCTGGGAGAAGAGGTGAGGATGGTGATTTCATTTGGTAAATGAATCCATTTGTTCTTTTTGAAAAGTAATACATCTCTCACATCTTCTCTTGGTAAGATGGGAATGAGCGTTGTGTCTTTTCTATCTTTTAGATCCATATCTTTAAAGGAATGGATCACGATATCCACTTTTTTAGCGAGAAGGTCTTCTTGTAAGTCTTTTGTGAAAATACCTTGGCCTGCAAATTGCCAAAGTGGTGTTGTTAGATCTTTGTCACCAGAGGATTCTCTAAACACAGTTTCGAATTGGTTCGATGGATTTTTTTCTTTTAAAGTATTCGTTACAGTGTGAACTTGTATGCGAGAGAGTAGGGAAGCTCTACCGCCTATTTTGATTGTTTCAGACAAGTAAATCTTCCCATCCATTCATGATGTGTAATTGTTCTTCTTCGCGTTCTCTTGTGAGTTCAGTCAGGAAGAATTGAAGATCCATTTTTATCGTTTGGATTTGTTCGTCGGTTTCTTGCAAATCTCCTAGAATTTGCGAAAGAGGAATGTAATGCTTGTAACCTGGATTTCCGTCCGAATGTTCTCTAAAATCAAGTATGAGAGAAGCAGAACGAATCATTTCATCCCAATGAAAAGGAAGAAAGCTGGAAGCAATGACGATCGCTTCGTTCCCAGGAGTATAGTCTTCCCAGTGATAGGTGGTAATGGGATAGAGCCTACTTAGTTCTTTTAAACGGTTTTGGTTTCTTCCAATCAATCGAACGTCTTTCTTTTTGGAAACCAAATATGGTAAAATAGAATCCACGAGTTTTCCTGTTCCGAGAAGTGTGACTTCCTTGTGGTTTTGTAGATAGGACTCAGTGACACTACCGTAGGTTTGTCTTCCAATACCAATAAGATACTTGGAACGAATTTGTTTTGTATGTTCTAATATTTGGTCTCGCAGGCGCAAAAGTGACACAGCAAAGTGAGAACCACAAGAGTTTTCTTCGCGAAATCTGTCACGAAACTGGGCTTGGATTTCCGATTCTCCGAAGAGTTTGGATCGTAGACCTGATACCACTTCCAATAAAAAACGATAGGCATCATATCCATGATACACTTCCCATCCATCCAAAAACCGTTCCTTATCTTCGATGGGAAAAATCCGTTTGTCAGTAAACCCAAGTGTCCTTTGGCAAGTTTGCCACACTTCAATACGAGAATCGTCTAAGACTTTAGAGATTGCATCAGTAGAATGGAGTAGAATCAGGTTTGACCACATAATTTTATTCTATCAAATACATCCTGGGAACTGTCACGAGATTGTCAGTTCCGAAAAAAATCAAATGGCATACTGATTCTTATTCTCAATTAGGAAAGGCATATAAGAAGATGGAACAACAAAACTGGAAAGAAACGTTAACTCCCTTACAATACCAAGTGACACGTGAAAAAGGCACCGAACGGCCGTTCACTGGAGAATACTATGCTCATAAAGAGAAGGGCACCTATCTCTGTGTGTGTTGTGGAGAAACATTGTTTTCTTCGGAAACAAAATATGATTCAGGAAGTGGTTGGCCTAGTTACTACGAACCGGTTCGAAAAGAAGCCATCGCAACAGAAACAGACAAATCGCACGGCATGGTGAGAACCGAAATTATGTGCCAGAATTGTGGAGCTCACTTGGGTCACGTATTCCCTGATGGTCCAAAACCAACAGGCCTACGTTACTGCGTGAATTCCGCCTCTCTTAAATTCCAAAAAGCGGAATAAAGGGAACTCTAGCGGAGTGGTCTATTTGGGTTGGGTCATTCTTGCAACCAGGAGACTTCTTCGCAAGTTTCCCATTTCCCCCGAGCCTGTTCCCTGGATCCCAGTTTTGCAAGTAAGGCTTCGTTACGGATTCCCACACGTTTGACAATTTGGTTGGCAAGGGATGTGTAATGGACCGCTTCACAAGAGTGTCCTAATTTTTTCTCTAGTTTCGCCATTTGGAATAAGAGCTGGGCATTCCCTTCTGTTTCCTTCATTCCTAGAGATTGTTTCAGTAAGATTGCTTTTTTCAAATCGTCTCTCGCTGACATAAAATCCCCTGCTTCCACTTTTAAATGGGACCTTGCTTCGAGTTCCGCGATCACCGAAGGGATACGAGACAAACGTGTGTGGTTTAAAATCTCTTCCACGGATTGGTCCAAATTAGGTTCTGCCCACAAACCAAGAGAAATGATGAAAAAAAATGCGATTTGGTAAAACTTCATACGTTGGTTCCTTGTTCTTTTCAATTCAATGAACAAATTGCATAAATTGTGCCAATGTTTGAAATACTCCTCGACGGGAGCGAGAATCGAGATTCCATGAAATGGACTCTGGCCGAGCGATCGCCTTTTTTCTTCCCTATGGAAGGAAGGGGGAGGAAAGTCCGGACACTAGGGGACAATCGGACCAAGTAATGCTTGGGCTTTTTCTTCCTAGAAATAGGAAGGAAGGGACGGAAAGTGCAACAGAAAGGATACCGCCTACTTGTTAGGTAAGGGTGAAATGGTGGAGTAAGAGCCCACCGCTTTGTTTGTAAAAACAAAGGCATGGTAAACCCTCCGATGTGCAATCTCAAGTAAACAACCGTTATGAGCCTGTCCCGCCAGGTTGTGGGTAGAGAGCATTAGATAAATGATCGCCTAAAACAGAATCCGGCTTACGGGCCAGAGTCACCTTTTTTCAAAATGGTCTGGATCACATCTTCTTCGTTAGGTGGATAAAAGACACAAACCAAACTTCGAATTTTTAAAATGGTTTCTGCGAGATCAGTTTTAGTTTCTGTTAGGTGCCAGTTTTCAAAACCAATCAAAATTCCACAGGTTTCTTCCATTCCCGCAAAGTCTTTGCAGGAGTAGTGGCGCATTTCATTTTCGACTAAAAATTGTTTTAATCCATTTTGTTTGATCGACTCTTCTGTATGGTACAGAACAACGATTTCATCATTCTCAATTTCTAAAACTTTTTTAGCATATCCATAACACCAACGGATTTGATCGGTTAGGTCTTCATCATTTTTAATGAACTGGATATCCGATAAATTGTTTTGGATCGGAGATTCCGAAAAATCATTGAGGAGCGAATTGGCAAAATTGACGATTTCAGGTGAATTGCGAATGTTTCGTTTGATGTCCCAGACATGAACAGGAAGCGATTGCAAAAATTCCAAAAAAGGAACGTTTGCGTATTTCAATCGTCTCGAAACAAAGAGGATCCATTCTTTCTCTTCCCAAAAGTATTTAGAGAGATATAAAAAAAGATCGGAATAGGATTTGTCTTTTAGGAATTCTTCAATCCCATCCACAATCAAAATGTCTATGTGATTGTGATTGATTTCTTTATAATCAAAAATGAGTTCAATATTGTTTTTTTCGGGGATTTGAGAAAGTTCTTCTTTCCAAATCTCATAAAGGGCTTTTGCTCCTTGCCAAAGTAAAACCTTCTTTCCTTTCCTTGCATATTGAAGGGCAAGTTCACCACAGAGGATGGATTTTCCAGAACCTGGGCTTCCAAACACCAGATTGTGAGAATACTTGGTAATCCCTTCCACCAGTGAAAACTGTTCCTTGGTAAAAAATAATAGATTCTCCTCTTCTTTTTCCTTATTGGAACGGAAGGTTTGGAAGAAGTTTAAATTCTTTTTGATGATCTCATGTGCTTTGACAAGAACTGAATCTGGTAAGGGTTCCCGGCCAGTTCGATAAAAAATGGATTCTAAAACCGTGTTTAGGCTAGTTTCATCATCGACTTCTCTGCCACCAAACACAAATAAGTTTTGATCATTTGGTAAATGGAATTCTTTTCGTTCGTTTTTTAAAAAGAAGATTGCACTATCATAATATTCTTTTGGAAACAAGTCCACAAGTTGGTTATGGTTTTTAAAGAACTCTCGGATGATTTCTCTTTGTGTGATCACTTGGTCTAATGGGTTTTTATAGGACTTCCCTTCTACAGGCTGCCATTCTCTTTCCCTGACGTTATAAAATTCCCACTCTCCTTTTTTTTGCCTCCACTTTCCGTTCTTGAGTTCGATGGTAATCACTCCATAAGGAGAAACGACAAGAAAGTCAATCTCTCGCATAGGAACATCAGGAGTGATGAGCGTGAGGGAATAATAAATATTACATGGAATCTGAATTTCTTTTGAAAAACGGTGGTAATAATGAGATTCGAGGGAGATATCTCTCGTTTTTCCGTTAAACTGTTTTGGATAGATCATTTTTTGGTTCTGTAAACTGAGATGTTTCGGTTCTAATGGCGATATGAAACGGATACCACAAAGCTTGTTATTCTGCCTATTGTTTTGTGCCTGTGCGGGCGGAAATATCAAAATAAAGATCAAACCAGATCTATCTGGTGATCTTGTGATTTACCAAAAATCAATTACCAAAAAAGAGAAGGGTCGTTTTTTAGGTTCTGGACTTCGTGATACAGGGGAAGTGGTGATCACTCTCAAGGAAAGATCGTACCAATTTGGTAACTATAGCCAAATGTTGCCTCCTGGGTTTAGGTTTATTTCCTTTACGGAGAACCAAAAGACAGAGATCCAACTTGCCATTGATACCAGTAAAAATTCTCCCCTCTTAAATGCTTTAGAAATCAACAAAGATGAAATTAGTTCCATTTTAAAAGAAGCAAAACAAAGGGATGATTTACTTAGGTTTAATACCCTTGTGGAATTCATTCAATTTGAAGTCCATTTCCCTTTTCCGATTCAAAAGGTAAAATTTTCGGAACCACGGACTCCGGGTGAGTGGACTGTGCGCCTTGATAGTAGTGATAAGATGATTGTAAACATTCCACTCCATTCTATTTGGGCAGGCGAACACGCATTAACGATCGTGCAAATTGATCCTGAATGATCGTTTACGATTTGTGAAAGTATTCCGCATTCAATTTTTGAATGATTTCTTTTAGAACTTTTTTTCTTTCTTCTGCATTTGGTAAAATCTCTTTTAGGTTTCGCCTCATGACAAAGAGAGTTTCCAAAAGTTCATGATCTTCTATTGGAATTGTTTCTTCAAAGAGTTTTCGTAAACTAGAGGAAACTCCAGCAAACATCCCATCCGTAGAGATGGCAAATTGTACGGGACCTACTGTGACAGTAGAGGAAGAATAAAAATCACAGTTTTTCGGATCATCGACAGAATTAACCCAAATGCCCTTACGTTTGGCGAGACTTCGATAGGTTTTGTTGGTTTCGGAATCACTGGTTGCTAAAAAGATAATATCTCGGTTGTCGAGATCATCTTCTCTTACGGCTCTTTCTTCAGATTGAATGTTGGGATATTTTTCTAAGAAGGATTTTACTTCCTCGCTAAACGAGAGTGAGATGATGTGAATCTTGGCTCCGGTGAATTCGAGACCCATTAATTTTTCTAAACATGCTCCACCACCACCAACAATCAGTATGTTTTTTCCTTCTAAATTCAGAAAGATTGGGTATTTTTTAAAAGACATTTTGGGAAGTTGTTGTTGTGTTTTGAGGAATAGTTTCTTCTGAAGTTTTTTCACCTAACAAAAGAGGACGAACTGCCTCTCCCACATACAAGATTCCTGGTCCTTTTGTTTTTTTCTCGATTCCTTCTAACATTGTTTTGTCGAGAGTGGATGTTGTGTAGGTCGCCTGCGAACTTCCTGCATTTTCAAGTAAAACAATCGGTGTGGAAGGTTTCACACCTTTTCGGATCAGTCTTTCTGCGAGTTCTTTTGTTTTTTGGCTACCCATAAGGATGACAATGGTGCCTGGAAAATTTTCCATCCCAATCCAACTGCGCTCTTCTTCCAAAATCGTGTGTCCATCCAAGATGATGATTTGGCGGGAAAGCCCGCGAACCGTGAGAGAGATTCCAAGATCCGATGCCCCTGTAGTGACAGAGCTCACACCTGGTATCACTTCATACGGAATGCCCGATGCAGATAGGGATTGGATTTCTTCTGAGAGTCTTCCAAAAATGGAGGCGTCTCCGCCTTTTAAACGAACCACTCGTTTGCCTTGGCTTGCATAGTGAACGAGAAGGGAATTGATTTCGTCCTGGGTGCGGTAGTGTTCTTTGGCTCGTTTGCCCACGTAAAGGATTTGCGCTGATTCTGGGAAAATCTCTAAAAAACTAGCATCTAGGAGGGCATCATACAAAATGACCTCGGCCGTTTCGATGCGAGACTTGCCACGAAGCGTCAATAGGTCGATGGGGCCTGGGCCACCACTGACAAAACTCACAAATCCTTGTTCCGTCTTATTGGAGGACATATCTGCTATACCTTGCAATCTTGCTAGAAAACGTCAAGTGATTGGCTAATTATTTCTACAAAATCTCCAGTTTTTTGGTTTACTCGTCTCTAACCTTGGGGAAAGATTCAATTTATAAGACTTTTTGGATGTTTTACTGGAATCCAACACAAAGCATAGGTTTTTATGTTATCCGATGAGAAACGCAATCGATTTTTACAGTTACTAAAAGAATCCACGAAGGACGAATGGGTCTGGATGTCGGGTTATCTGTCGGCACTGACTCAGGCAAGCATCGGCGGCAGCAGTGTGGATGTTTCCCTCACTCCCCCTGTGAGCATCTCCTCCAGTGATTCTTCGAATGGGAATCTAAAGGCGGCTCCCCTCCAATGTAGCGTTGTGTACGGAACTGAAACGGGAAATTCCAAAAAATTAGGAACCGAACTTGTTAAAAAATTAAAAGAACTCGGTGTGCAGGTCAAACTCAAGAGCACTGACACTTACAAAGCAAAAGACCTCAAAGAAGAGGAGTATTTGTTTGTGATTGTTTCCACTCATGGAGATGGAGAACCACCGCAAGCCGCAAAACCTTTCCTTCAAATTTTATCCGAAACCAAAGAGAATTTATCGAAAGTTAAGTTCGCAGTACTCGGATTAGGTGATACAAGTTATCCACTATTTTGCCAAACGGGAGTGGATGTTGACTCGATGTTAGAGAAATTGGGAGCAGAAAGAATCCATTCTCTTGGCAAATGTGATGTCGATTTTGACCAAGTGGCAAAACCTTGGATGACAGAACTCATCTCCAAACTCAATACAATTTCAAAAACTGCCACAACGCAAGTTTCCAAACAAACGCAAAGTCCAGTTTCCAAACCAAGTGCCGGTGGTAAGATTGTCTACGAAGGAACAGTTGTCACCAATCTTGTGTTAAATGATGTTGGTGCTACGAAATCCACAAGACATATTGAAATCAAATCAACTGTTCCGATTGAGTATCTACCGGGAGACAGCGCTGGATTTTTAGCTTACAACCGAGACGAAGAAGTGGATCGAGTTCTTGGATTATTACAAACTGACAAAGAAACAAGAGTTTCCTACAAAGGGGAAACTTGGATGTTGTATGATTTGCTTCGCAAAAAAGTATCCATTCGTTTTTTGCCAGATCGAGTGATCCAAAAATACGCTACTCTTTCCAAAAAGGAAATTCCTTCTGGAAAATTGGATTTGGATGTATTGTTAACACTTTATCCTTCTGATACAAAATTAGAAGTGCAAAGCCTGGTAGATATTTTAGAGCCCATTGTACCAAGATATTATTCCATTGCATCCAGTCCTTCGGCACATGGGGAAGATGAAGTTCATCTAACAGTCGCAGAAGTAGAGATTGAAACTTTTACGGGAATTAAATCAGGCTTTTGTTCTGGTTTTTTAGCTTCTTTGAAAGAAGGGGATACGGTTCCGTTTTTTATCCAACGAAACAATTCCTTCCGATTGCCAAGTCCTGATACGGATATCATTATGATTGGACCGGGAACAGGAATTGCACCCTTTCGCAGTTTTTTATTTGAAAGAGAACAGTCGGGTGGAAATGGAAGGAACTGGTTGTTCTTTGGAGAAAGAAACTTTGTCTCCGATTTCTATTACCAAACTGAGCTTTTGGAACTGATGGACACTGGAGTATTACATAAATTGAATACGGCATTTTCTCGTGACACAAAACAAAAAGTGTATGTGCAAGATCGTATGGGAGAAAATGCACAAGAACTACTCAAGTGGATTGAAAATGGTGCCATCATTTATGTTTGTGGGTCGAAAGATCCCATGAGTAAAGATGTGGATCGCAAATTGATCGAAATTTTATCCGAAAGAACTTTTGACACAGACAAAGAAACTTCCGAGTATTTAAAAGAATTGGAAGAGTCTGGCCGTTACATCAAGGACGTATACTGAGGAAATCATGGCAGAAGCAAAAAAAGAAACACACGCAGAAACAGTTAAACGAGTGAGCCGTGGACTTCGCGGAACACTGGCGGAAAGTTTAAAAGATGAACACACTGGTTCCCTTCGCCCTGATGACCAATTATTACTTAAGTTCCATGGGATGTACCAACAAGATGATCGTGACAGACGAGATGAACGTGCGTTAAAAAAATTAGAACGTTTATATTCATTCATGATACGACTTCGTATCCCTGGCGGAATGATTGGACCTGTCCATTGGGAAGCCCTCCATAATGTCGCTGGAGAAAATTCCACAGGAACCATCAAAATCACAACCAGACAAACTGTGCAATTGCATGGAATTTTAAAATCGAAAATCAAACCAACCATCAAAGCCTTTGATTCCGTATTTTTGGATTCGATAGCGGCCTGTGGAGATGTGAATCGTAACGTAACTTGCACCTCCAATCCTGCGACAAGCCCTCTCCACAAAGAAGTATTTTCTTATGCGGGGGAGATTAGTCGCTCGTTACTTCCCAAAACAAGAGCTTACTATGAAATTTGGTTAGATGAAAATCTTTTGGCAGAAAAGGAAGAACCAGAAGATCCATTGTACAAAGATGTCTATCTTCCTCGTAAATTCAAAATCGCAATTGCGATCCCACCTTACAATGATGTGGATATCTTTACCAATGACATTGGACTTATTGCCATCATTGAAAATGGACAACTTTTAGGATTCAATGTATCGGTTGGTGGTGGGCTTGGAACTACGCATGGCAATCCAGACACCTATCCCAGAGTTGGGACTGTGTTTGGTTTTATTCCCAAAAAAGACATCTTAAAAGTTGTTTATGAAATTGTTACTGTCCAAAGAGACTTTGGAAACAGAGAAGATCGTAAGCTTTCTCGTTTGAAATACACCTTAGATAGATTAGGTGTGGAATTTTACAAACGAGAAGTGGAAAAAAGAGCAGGCATTAGTTTTGAACCGACGAAAGAGTTCCAATTCACACAAAGATCTGATGATTTTGGTTGGAAACAAGATGCAGCAGGCAACTGGCACTATACTGTGTTTGTGGAAAATGGTCGTGTTTGTGACGAACATGGTTACAATCTGAAAACAGCACTTTTAGAAGTATCCAAAACAAGACGTGCCACGTTTCGATTTACTTGTAACCAAAATTTGATTTTATCTGATATCTTTCCGAAAGATAAGGATTTGATTGAGTCGATTCTCGTGAAGTTTGGCGTTCACAGAAAAACAGGAGAGGTTTCTCCCATTCGCAAAAATTCCATGGCTTGTGTTGCATTAAACACTTGTTCCTTGGCACTTGCAGAAGGACAAAGATATCTACCAAGCTTGATCGATAAAATTGAACCTATTCTTTCCAAACATGGAATTGCTGATGAACCAATTTCGATTCGGATGACCGGTTGTCCCAATGGGTGTGCGAGACCTTACATTTCAGAGATTGGACTTGTAGGTACTTCCTATGGAAAATACAATCTTCATTTGGGGGCGGATGCGGAAGGATACCGACTCAATCGAAAATACAAAGAAGATTTGGAGGAATCGGCAATCTTACAAGAACTAGATGGTCTTTTCGGAAAGTTTGCCAAAGAAAGAAATGGAAACGAATCCTTTGGTGATTACATCAACCGCATTGGGATTCTAAAATAAACTTGGAGTTTCTTCCTAACAATTAGGCACCTGTTTCTGGGTGCCTAATCTGCGTAACATTCTAAAATTCGAATCCACTCAAAACTTCTAATCAGCCCAACCGACAAGGATTTATCTTGGTCCTGTATAAGCCAGTCTTCCAAAAATCTACAATAACATCCCTGCGGCTACGGTTTGGTTGGTTCCTTCATCCACGAGGATGAAACTTCCTGTTCCTCTGATTTTGGAATACGGGTCATACGCGATTGGTTTTGCGGTGCGAATGGTAACTTTTCCGATCTCATTGAGGCCAAGGTTTGTTTGTTCTTTTTTTTCGTGCGTGCTTGTTTCCACTCTGTAATCCAAGGAACGAATGGAAGCCTTCACTGCATTTGTGGTTTGGCGAAGTAGGTATTTGGAACCTGGTGTCATCACCTTTTGGTCCATCCAACAAATGTGTGCTTCGAGGTCTTGTGAGATCACGGGCTCTTTTCCCGTCACAACAAGCATATCACCACGGCTCACATCAATTTCATCTTCCAAACGAATGGTCACAGACATGGGTGCATACGCAGTGGTGAGTGGACCATCAAAGGTATCAATCGCTTTGATTTTGGATGTGAGGCCACTCGGTAATACCGTGATAGAATCTCCTACCGTAAAGTGACCACTTCTGATTTGGCCCGCATAACCTCTATAATCATGGTATTCTGTTGTTTGGGGACGGATTACATTCTGAACAGGAAATCTTGGAGCTGGGGACTCTTCTTCTGTATGGATTTCAATTTCCTCTAAAAAGTGAAGGAGAGATTTCCCTTTCCACCAAGGCATAGATGCAGAAGCTTCTACCACATTGTCTCCATTTAAGGCAGAGATAGGTAAGAAGTGAATGGATTTGAGATCTAAGTCTTTAGCAAATTCCAAATATTGTTTTTGGATGTTTAAAAACACTTCCTCTGAAAAATTGACGAGGTCCATTTTGTTCACACAAACAACCACATACGGAAGTCGTAACAGAGAGACAATGTAGGAGTGTCTGTAGGTTTGTTCGATCACACCTTTTCTTGCATCAATGAGGATGATGGCAAGATCTGAGTTAGAAGCACCTGTCACCATGTTACGTGTGTATTGCACATGGCCTGGTGCATCAGCAATGATGAATTTACGTTTGGGAGTTGAGAAATACTTGTAGGCAACATCAATCGTGATACCTTGTTCTCTTTCAGCTTTCAGTCCATCCGTGAGAAGTGCCAGATTGATTTGGCCATTCACTTGACCTGCTCGTTCGATTGCTTCTAGTTGGTCTTGGAAAATTGATTTACTATCGTATAACAAACGTCCGATGAGAGTTGATTTTCCATCGTCTACACTACCTGCTGTAATAAAACGTAAAATATCCATTAAAAATACCCGCCTTTTTTTCTCTCTTCCATAGCCGCTTCTGAACGTTTGTCATCCAAACGGGATCCTCTTTCTGTGGTGCGTGAAACTTGGATTTCACGAATGATATCATCCACGGAATTCGCTTCCGATTCCACTGCCGCAGTACAGGTCATATCTCCCACTGTGCGAAACCGAACGGTTCTTGTTTCCACTTTGTCGTTACCATCTAAACTGATGAATTTGGAAACAGGGAACACCAATTCCTCCCGCCAAACAATTTCTCGTTGGTGAGAAAAATACAATGAAGGTAAGTCGATTTTTTCTTTTCGGATGTATTCCCAAACATCGAGTTCTGTCCAGTTGCTTATGGGAAACACACGAACGTTTTCTCCTACATGGATTTTTCCATTATAGATATTCCATAATTCTGGGCGTTGGAGTTTTGGATCCCATGATCCAAATTCATCTCGCACAGAAAAAATTCTCTCTTTTGCTCTTGCTTTTTCTTCATCACGTCGAGCACCACCGATACACGCATCAAATTTAAACTCAGCGATGGTATCGAGTAAGGTTACGGCTTGGATGGCATTACGACTCGGAAATTTTCCTTTTTCTTCAACCGCTTTTCCTTGGTCGATGGAATCTTGAACATAACGAACAATTAATTTTTCTCCGATTCGTTCAGCGAGTGCATCACGGAACTCTAGCGCCTCATCAAAGTTATGCCCTGTGTCAATGTGAACGAGTGGAAACGGAAACTTACCAGGACGGAAGGCTTTTAGAGCAAGATGGACAAGGCAAATGGAATCCTTTCCTCCCGAAAATAATAAGGCAGGTCTTTCAAATTGAGCCGCTACTTCTCGTAAGATATAAATGGCTTCTGATTCCAATTGGTCTAAATGAGAAAGTCTATGGTTACTTGTCATCGTTTGTTATCCTTTTCCTTTCGTGAGTTTTCCATCGATCCAATGTAACCCACATTCTTTTTTCGATTCTTGTTCCCACCACCATCTTCCAGCGCGGAAATCTTCTCCAGGTTCAATGGCTCGTGTGCAAGGGGCACAACCAATGCTTGGAAATCCTTTGTCATGTAAGACATTGTAAGGAACATTGTGTTCGCGGATGTATTTCCAAGTGTCTTCAAAACTCCAATGGAGGAGGGGTTGGTATTTGATTAAATTTCTTCCAGGATCTTTTTCAAATAATGACATCTCTGTTCGAAACCCTGACTGGTCTTTTCTGAGTCCCGTCACCCAAACTTCCATTCCAGTTAAAATGGCATCGAGAGGGACAAGTTTTCGGATGCGGCAACATTCTTTTCGTAAGTCCAGGGAATCGTAAAATGCATTAGGACCATGGGTTTCGGTAAAACTTTGGATTTCTTTGGCATTGGGGAATAAGGCTTCGATTTTTGCCCCATAACGGATGTTTGTTTTTTGCCAAACATCGTAGGTTTCTTGGAAGAGTCGCCCGGTGTCCAAAGTGGCAATGCGAATTGGGATTTGTTCGGAAAGAATGGCATGGGTGATGGCTTGGTCTTCCAGTCCAAAACTCGTCGTAAACACGACTTTGTTTGGGAATTCAGAGGCGAGTTTCTTTAGGCCATCGGTGAGCGATCGATTGGCATAAGATTCTGTCAAAACTTCCAAATTTCCCATATTTCCACCGTCCTAGCATCCAATGTTTTGTATATTGGACGAATTGTAAAGTATATTAGCGGAAATTATTAGATAGAGAAGTCTTCCACGTAGACCTTTGCTTTTTTGATCCGAAGGTAAACAGTCTCCCCCGGTAGCAAATTCAGGTATTTATAAGTTTCCTGCTCAAGGACTGACTCAATGAGGGTGCCCGTATCGATACGTTTTAACTCCACGCGCACATTACGACCCGTGGAATGGATGTATTGGATCTCCGCGGCAATGCCTTGTTCTTTTTCTCGAACAATTTCCACATCATACGGGCGCACGTAGGCAACGGCATCAGACTCTTTGATGTTTTCATGTTCGGCCGTCTCCAATGCCAGATTTCCAATTTTGGTTTTTCCTTCTTCGATACGACCATGAAACAGATTCACATCACCTAAGAAATGAAAGACGAAAGGGGACTTTGGTTTGTTATACACTTCGTCAGGGCTCCCTACTTGTTCGAGTTGGCCTTTATTTAAGATCACAATCCTGTCACTCACCTCCAAAGCTTCTTCTTGGTCATGGGTGACAAACACACTTGTGATGTGAATTTCATCATGCAACCTTCGTAACCAATTGCGAAGTTCCTTTCTTACCTTGGCATCGAGAGCGCCAAAAGGCTCATCGAGTAATAAAAATTTGGGTTCAATGGCAAGGGCACGAGCAAGGGCCACACGTTGTCTTTGACCTCCAGAGAGTTCATGTGGATAACGGTTGTGAAATGTTTCGAGTTGGATGAGGGTGAGTAGCTTTGTCACCTTCTCTTGGATTTCTTTTTTCGATGGCCGAGTGGTTTTGGGCCTTACTTCCAAACCAAAAGCAATGTTTTCGGCAATGGTCATGTGCCGAAAGAGAGCATAATGTTGGAAAACAAATCCAACTTCTCCATTTTGGATTTTGGACTGAGACAATTGTTCCCCTACAAAACGCACAGAACCCGAACTTGGTTCCTCAAGGCCTGCGATGATACGAAGTAAAGTGGTTTTTCCAGATCCAGAGGGACCAAGGAGAGCCACAAGTTCTCCATCAGGAATGGTCAAATTGACATCTTTTAATGCTGTAAAAGATCCAAAGGTTTTTTGTACATTCTGTATTTCGATTGGCATATCAGGATCTCTCGGTTCGTTTTTCCAAAATCAATTTGAAGATAAGGGTAAGAAGGGATAAAAACACAAGTAAGGTAGCACAAGCAAAGGCACCAACGGAATCAAACTCATTGTATAACATTTCAATGTACAAGGGAAGGGTTGTTGTTTTTCCACGAATGTGGCCACTGAGAACAGAAACTGCTCCAAATTCTCCCATGGCTCTTGCATTACAAAGTATGATGCCGTATAACAAACCCCATTTGATGTTAGGTAAAATAATACGATAGAATAACTGAAAGAAACTGGCACCAAGTAACAACCCTGCTTCCTCTTCTTCTCGACCTTGGCTTTGCATGAGCGGGATGAGTTCCCTTGCCACAAAAGGAAAGGTGATAAAGACAGTTGCTAAAATCAGACCAGGTGTGTTGAACACAATTTTGATATTGTGTTCTGATAAAAATGCACCAAGTGTTCCTTGTCTTCCGAATAACAATAAAAAGATGAGCCCAGAAACTACGGGGGAAACGGCAAAAGGAGAATCGATGATCGTGATGAGAAGGTTTTTTCCAGGAAAGCTAAAACGTGTGATGGCAAAGGCCGCGGTAATTCCAAAAAATGTGTTTAACACCACTGATACGAAGGAAACTTTGATGGTAAGCCCGATGGCAAAGAGCGCATATTCACTGGTGATAGAAGCGTAGTATTTATCCCAACCTTCCGAGAAAGCCTCTGAAAACACTGTATAAATGGGCAAAAGTAAGAGTACACCGAACAAAGTGTAAGCGAGTAAAATAAGAAATAGGGGTAAAAGTTTCGCTTTCATGTGAGTTTTTTCGAAGCCCTTTCTTGGAAAAAATTGATGAGGAACATAAAGAAAAAGGATGTGAGTAACATCACAAGGGCAATCGATGTTGCTTTTTCAAACTCGTATTGTTCTAGTTTGGTGACGATAAGAAGGGGAAGGATTTCTGTTTTACCAGGAAGGTTTCCCGAAATAAAAACAACAGATCCATATTCGCCGATGCTACGAGCAAATGCCATACCAGTACCCGCAAGGAGAGAGGGCCAAAGTTCTGGTAAGATTACTTTTCTAAAGGTTTGAAAGGGTGTGGCACCGAGGCACCTTGCACTTTCTTCTAATTCTTTGGGAAGTTCTTCGATGACTGGTTGTACGGTTCGCACGACAAAAGGAAAACCTATAAAAACAAGAGCGATCACAATCCCAATCGGGGTATACGCGATTTGGATTCCCCATCGCTCGAAAAAGGATCCGATGATTCCTGTTTTGGAATAAATTGTGGTTAAGGCAATCCCTGCCACCGCTGTGGGCAAAGTGAACGGTAAATCGATTAAGGTATCAAAGAATTTTTTGAAAGGAAAGTTGTAACGAACAAGTACCCAAGCAAATAAGAATCCAATGAAAAGATTGAGAATTGCAGAAATAAAACCAACTCCAAAACTCAAAAAGAGCGCCGATCGAATGCGTTCTTCCGTAAACACTTCCAATATCCCTGTGAATCCAATCCCCAGGGAGTGATAAAACAGTCCGAGTAACGGAATGATGACGACCGCAGAGGAATAAAAAACTGTATAACCTAAGCTAATTCCTAAGTGTATTTTTTTATACGGTCGTGTTTCTATTGGCATTGATTATTTGGTTTTGTAGATGGTATCAAAGGTTCCACCATCCGCAAAATGTTTTTTCTGTGCAGAGTCCCATGTTTCCCCTAATTCGGATAGAGAAAATAATTTGAGATTCGGAAAATCTTTCGCTGTGGCTTTTGCCACGACAGGGTCAATGGGTCGAAAGAAGTGTTTCGCAATGATGGTTTGGCCTTCTTTGGTAAACAGAAATTCTAAATAAGCAGTCGCTTTCTCTAAATTTCCTTTTTCAGTCGCAGTTTTCGTCACTACAGCCACTGGGGTTTCTGCTTTGATTGATTCAGAAGGATAAACCACTTCTAGGCTGTTTTTTCCAGAACGTTTTTCTTCATCTAACGCGAGTTTTGCTTCATTTTCCCAAGTGATGAGAACATCTCCAATCCCTCGGTTTACAAACGTAGTGGTAGAACCTCTTGCTCCTGTATCAAGAACGGATGTATTCTGATACAATGCTTTGATAAATTCTGTAGCTTTTTCTTCTGATTTATACTTTCGTTTTGCAAACCCATAAGCGGCTAAATAATTCCAACGGGCACCACCACTTGTTTTTGGGTTTGGAGTGATGATGGAAATTCCTGGTTTTACAATGTCATCCCAGTCTTTGATTTTTTTTGGATTGGATTTTCGAACAAGGAAAATAATGGTCGAGTAGTAAGGGGTACTTTTGTTCGGTAGTTTGGTTTGCCAATTTGATTCAATTAACTTTGATTTGTTGGCAATATTATCGATATCATACGCCAAAGCAAGACTCACGACATCAGCATCCAAACCATCAATCACGGCACGAGCTTGTTTTCCCGAACCACCGTGGGATTGTTGGATTGAAAATTCAGATCCTTTTTTCGCCTTCCAAGATTTTAGGAACGATTGGTTGATTTCTTCATACAATTCGCGAGTGGGATCAAAGGAAACATGCAGAAAGCTGGACTCTGCCGCAAGGGAGATGGCAATCCCAAAACCTAAAAATATGGACAAGATGACAGAAAAACTCGGTTTAAATTGGAGGAATTGGGATATTTTTTTCATTTTTGAACCCTTTTGGTTAATAAAGCAAACTCATCCTCCAATTTAGTGAATTTTTGTCAATGGAAAATCGAACTCTTTTTATGGCGAAGTTAGGTTTCCTGACATAAACCAGAAAAGGAAGAAGATAATTCTCTCAAGGAAATCTGGGGAAGTTCGATCCTTAAGGGAGAAGGCACCCCAATGAATGTTAAAGTTGATTCACAAAACGTAATTCCCTTTCCTCAAGTTGATTTGAGACCAGGCAAACGTGATGGTGCTGATTTAAATGCGCTGGCTGTGAGAGAAAGTTTTGGTGAAATTTTGGAACGAGAATTCCAAATCCATTCCGACAAACCGAAGTCAACAACGGAATGGAAACCCTTAAACGCAGAAAAACAATCTTATGAATCCCATAAAGAGTCAGATTCAAAATTAGAATTAGAGAACAAATCAAACCCAACAATAGATGAAATGCAAAGAGGGAATGAAACTTCGGTCCAAAAAAACAAGGAAGACGAAGTGGAAGAAACAGAAGAAGAGGAATTGGATCGTGATGCTTTAGAATACAGCATAAGCATTTTGTCAAATCACTCTCTTTTTGAGAAGAACTTCACTGCTGCGAATGAAACAAACGAATCTCAGAAAAAGGAAAAAACAATTTCGCAGTCCCTTCAAAAATCAGGTGAAAAAAATCCTGCATATGTTTCCAAAGAATCGAAGAGTTTTGTAGAAGAAACACAAAGGTTAACAGAGAGTTTTTCTAAATTGGATCCAATGGATTTGCAAAAGAATCTGGATTCCAAGAAACAAACGTTACGTGATGCTTCTTCTTCCAATTTAGTTTTATTTCCAAATGCTCAAAAAAAAGGGAAAACGGAAATTGCTGGTAACGAAAAAAATTCCATTTCAAATCCAAACACACAGAAATTGGAATCGAATCCAAATTCGATGTCAATCTCTTCCTTTTTAATGTCCAAAGACAAAGGGATTCGTGGTTTAGAAGCCGATGGTCAAATGGATGGATCTCTTCGTAAATTTGATACAAAAGGAAAGACTTCCAAAAATAATAAATGGGAAGGCCAATCCTTAGAGTCTCTCGCAGAAAAAGAAAATACGAATGTAGTGATGACTTCTGATAAGATGATCCGCTCACTCGGTTTCAAAGAAAAAGAATTCCAAAAACTGAACGATAACAAAACACAACTCCAAACTGAGAAACAGAAAGCTGATGCTTCCCTTGGCATACAAATCACGAATGTTTCTTCTTCCAAAATGGGAGAAGAGAATGGAAAGTCTTTTGAAGACAAAGGATCCAAACCAGGTTTTTCCCTTCATTCAGTAGAACACAAACTCCAATCAAAAATGGAAGATGTCAAAAACACTGAGAAGGCTGCAAAACCAAAAGAAACGAATCTAAAACAAAACTTAGATGAACTCATCAAACAAGCAAAGTTTGACATTGTACAAAATGGAAAGTCAAGTGCGGAAATCATCATGAACCCTAAAGAATACGGTCGCCTAACGCTAAAAGTGACGGTGGATGGAGAAAAGGTAGAAGGCCGAATTTTAGTGGAATCAGAAGAATTGCAAAAATCTCTTCAAAACGAAATCCAAACGATTAAAGAAAACTTAAAAGAATCGGGTCTCGACTTACAATCGCTCATTGTCGATTTGTGGGAAGAAACTAGTCAGTTTGCTGACAGGCAAAACCAAAACGAACTCTACCAAACACTTGTCGAAACTGCAAAAAACCGAGGAAAAATGGGAATTTTGGAAACGGAAGAAGGTTTGGATCTAGAGGGGATTTCTCCTGCAACGGATTCGCAAGTCTTAGAATTTTTCGCATAAATCAAAAATAGAAATAGAAATCGAGGACAATATGCCAGACGGAATGCAAGATATCTCAACGCAAAATTCAGCAAGAACCAAATACTTTGAAGGTGATCGAAGTTTTAATATTCGCAAACATCTAGACCAATTAGAAAAAGAAGAAAAAAGCGGATTAAAAGGAATCGAAATTAGAGAGAAACAGAAAGAGCTAGGAAAAGATGACTTCTTAAAACTTCTTCTCACTCAACTTTCCCACCAAGATCCAACAAACCCAGTGCAAGACAAAGACTTCATTGCACAAATGGCACAATTTTCTTCTTTAGAGCAGATGAAAAACATTTCGTCTGGAATTGCTAGAATGGAATCTAAACAAAGTTATTCGGTCGTAGGTAAAATTGTATCAGGACCAGATTTAGTGACTGGGGAAGATGTCACTGGTCTTGCCGGTGCGATTCTTTTTGATAACGAAGGGAAAACCTATGTTCGTGTGAACGGTCGTATGCTCGATGTTTCTAAAATCAATTTAATCTCTGATCCAGAGTTATTAAAGTCAGAAACACAATTCCAACAACCACGCCCGACAAACATTCCGAACAATACGTTAAAAAAACAAGAAGCTTATCAGGATTAATTGAAAAAGGTCGATAAAAAAAGAGAGGATAGAACGTTATGATGAGATCACTTTACTCCGGTGTTTCCGGATTGAAAAACCACCAAGTTAGAATGGATGTTATTGGTAACAACATTTCTAACGTGAATACACATGGATTTAAAACAGAACGTGTTACGTTCCAAGATATGATCTCACAAGAATTGCAAGGGGCATCTGAACCAAACGAAAGGATTGGGGGAACAAACCCAAAACAAGTAGGTCTTGGATCTCTCATTGCTGCGATTGATAAAATCATGACACAAGGTGCCTTGCAAACCACTGGAAAAAATACTGACCTTGCTGTTTCTGGCGAAGGTTTCTTTATCGTTAAAGATGGAGACAAACAGTTCTACACTCGCGCTGGTGCCTTCAACGTAGATAAAAATGGATATTATGTAAACCCAGCCAATGGACTCAAAGTACAGGGTTGGAATTCTAGACTGGATGAATCTGGAAACAAATACATCAACTCGGCAGGATCATTAGAAGACATCGTGATCCCTCTTTATTCCAAAGAACCTGCTCGTGCGACCCAAAACGTAGATTTTCAATCTAACCTCAATGCAAGTGTTGCTGCAGTGCCTGCTGATGCAACAGAAGAAGACATCCAACGTTATATCAACGATCCAGATCCTCGCCAAAGAAGAGGCCATGTAACTTCTATTAATGTGTATGATGAATTAGGAAACACTCGCCAAATGGGTGTGGAATTTTACAAAATGCGTGAAAACGTTTGGAAAATGCGTTTTAAATTAGAAGACGCAAGCCAAGTATCAGTTGACGTGAGTGGAACTGGCGGAGAAAACACAAGTGTTTCTGGAAATACAGAACTTGAAGTTTCCTTCACACCAGACGGTAAAATCATCAGTGTATCCGACGGAGTGGATTCTCAAACGACAGGAAAACTCAAAGCAGACATTTCCTTCCGTATTCCAGGAAATCCAACAGCGCAAAAATTCAGTTTGAACCTTGGGGAAGCAGGACTTGTCGGTGGAATCACTCAATTTTCATCTGACTTTACAACCAAAGCGGTAAAACAAGATGGTTATCCAATGGGTTATATGGAATCTTTTTCCATCGATAACACAGGAACTGTAACGGGAGTTTTCTCCAATGGAGTGCGTCAACCTCTTGCTCGAGTGGCTCTTGCCAACTTCACAAACCCTGCTGGTCTTAACAAAGAAGGGGACACAATGTATAGTTTCTCTCTCAACTCAGGAGAAGCAAACATTGGCGAAGCAGGAAGCCAAGGTCGTGGAAAAATCAACGCAGGACTCCTTGAGATGTCAAACGTTGACCTTTCTGACCAATTCACAGATATGATCGTGACCCAACGTGGTTTCCAAGCAAACTCTAGAACCATTGTCACATCTGACCAGATGATCCAAGAAGTTCTCGGACTCAAACGATAAGATTAATGGAAGAACGGGGGTAACCCCGTTTTTTCCTTGAAGTCTGCAAAATTCTAAGAAAACTAGGTCAAACCAAACTTTTTAGAATTGTTTCCATTGTCACGTTTTCAAAAAAATACTCTCCTCATTTTCATACTTTTGGCATCAATCGCCTATGCTCCGTTATACTATTCTGTTAAAGATGTAATCAAAAAGGAAACTCAGCCGATTACGTTAGAAACACCTGAGTCGGTTGTTTTTTTTAGTTTGGGTGAGTTGCAAACCAAAGGGGAAAATTTTGATCTAAAAACCCTTCGCATTGTAAAAGATATGCTTAGTTTCCAATTCCAAAAAACAACCGATGCCGTTTATTTGGGAATTCATTCAGAGATTTCTCCATCCAAACAAAATCGTTCTGAAATGATTTTATACGGATCCTTCCAATGGGAAGAAAAAGGAATTTCATTCACACCTAAACTTCGCTATGTGGAATCAAAAAGTTCTGCGGCTGGTAAGACCATCTTTGTTTCTTATGAAGAAAGAGGGTCTCTGATGAAAGAAGTGCAATTTTCGTTAACCCATTTACTCGATGAAACCATTCGATTGAATCGCCTTCTCAAACGTAATCCCAAATGGGTGTTCGTTTCGGAGGAAGAAATTCTTTCTGAATCAGAGTTTGTTCGGCTTTCCGAGTTTGATCCCAAGGGTTCAATCGATGCAAGAAAAAATGCCCTCCAATCCTTGGACTTTAACATTGAATATTCGGAATGGCTTCGTTTTCAACTTCGCCTTGAAAAACAATCCGAAGACACCTTGAAGGAAGTATGGAAAGATGCTGGGAATAGTTCTAAAATTTCTTCCTATATTCGTTTTCAAATCGCAAAGATCATTTCTCAGTTTTATTTTTCAAAGGGAGAATACGCAAAAGCGGTCGAATATGCGAATGCTGCAAAACGGGAAAAAGAAGTTTCGAAACAAGTGTTCCATTCTGACTATGCAGATACCATTTCCTTGATTGGAAAAAGTTTGGTATTAGAAGGAAAAAAGGAAGATGCGATTTTTTACCTCACTTCTGCCAGAAAGTTATATGAAACTCTTGGCTTGTTAAATGATTTATATGGAGTTGAAAACACTTATTTTTACGGACTTTTACTTCATGATCTATCTCAGTTGGAGCTTTCTGCATACGAACTGTCTAGTATCCAAGGCCAACTGACAGAAGAATATCAGTCAATCTATTTGGATTATAACTTAGCTCTTGTATTCTATCGACTCGGTCGGTATGAGGCTGTGATTTCTCTTTTAAAAGAACAAAGAAAAAAAATCTTTTCGGTTTCCATTCCCAATTTTGATATCGCCTTACAATCCCTCTTACTCTACGGCGCAGCACAATATGAAATTGGCAATTGGAGTGTTGCTAAATCCGTTTGGGAATCCATTCTACAAGCAAAATCAACTTATGCCATCGATGACAAAGTTTACTACAGGTCCGCTCTTTTTAATTTAAGCATTCTTTCCTTACAAAGGAATCATCTAGAACAATCAGAAACATATTACAAACAATATGTAAAGTTAACACCTTATGGACAGATCCAATCTCTACCGTCCGATGACAATTTTGAAATTGGAAAACCGATCTATCCTTACACTTGGTCCATTCCACAAGGCATTCTTTTTTCTGACCTAGAAGAGAAAACAATTCGTTCGTATACAGGTCGTTATCTTTTTCAAACGCAAGATGAAGAAATTCGAGCAAGAACCTATGAAAATCGTCTCGAAGATACCAATTTGATTTTGGATGACTTACTCAATCCAAGTGCCTATCTTTCTAAATCCATGATGGTTCTCAGAAAATCATTGTTTGGTGATCTAAGACTCCATGAGCGAGGGAACCAAGTTGTTTTCTTAGACATTGGGCCCGCCCTCAACCATCCGGAGTATCCAGGAATCACATCCCAAGCTGTTGCAAAACACTTCCCTAAAATGGAAGTCGTTCTTTGGGAATTGCCTGGTGAAGTAGATCTGTTTTTAAAAAAAGTAAAACCGGAACTCAAAGAAAAACTATATGGATTTAATAACATCCGGATCCTCTCTGCCGATGGAGTTGGCGATTTCCAAACAGAATACAATGACCCAAATCATTGGATTTTGCGCAATCGTCCGATTCCTAGTTTGAAACAAAAGACCATTGTGATCCGCGCGGCAAATTC
Organism: Leptospira sp. WS60.C2; assembly: GCF_040833955.1. Taxonomy (NCBI): domain Bacteria; kingdom Pseudomonadati; phylum Spirochaetota; class Leptospiria; order Leptospirales; family Leptospiraceae; genus Leptospira; species Leptospira milleri. The sequence goes on from NZ_CP162133.1 coordinate 1,184,584, forward strand.
CATCGATATCTATGAACCTTATACGAAAATCCAACCGCATTTTGAGAATTTGGGAAAAGAATTAAAAGATAACCCTGTTTTGTATTTTTTCAATCGGAGTATCCTCTTAAAACCAAAAGGGAAGGAAAAGTTTATCTTAATTGGCAATCAATCCGTTAGAGGGTTTCATCATAACTTTCAAAGTTTAGATCGGAATGGTGAACCACCATACTCTATCCTTCCTTTCAGTATTAGTGATGAGGTAATGCCATGATTTCCTTTGAGATAGATTTTCTATTCTACTTTGCCTCTTTATTTTTTTTATATCATACCTTGTCTTCAGTGTCCCAAAGAGACCGAAGGGATTTGTTGTTATTGTATTGGATGGGAATCTCCGTTTTGAGTTTTCTAGTGATTACATCGTTTTCTCGTTTTGAGATTTTCTTTATTGGATGGAACAAAAGGTCTACTTTTCAAATTCTCACTCTAACCAATTTGCTTTTATTTTTCACTTACCGCAGTTTAGAAGAACGAATTTTTTCCTATAGTCGTTCGGTTGGATTTATTTTCACAGCTTTGATATTCGGATTTTTTGCATCCTTTTTCTATTGGATGGAACGTTTCCAAACAAATCTGTATGCAGAGGATGAGTCTCATATTTTACCATTCGCCATCGCCGTTGGTGCCTTTGTTTGGTCGAGAGAAATGTTCTGGACCGAACCTAAGTTGACCTTGTCTCCATCGTCGGATGAGAAAGAGTTCAATCTTACAGATTCGCTTTTCCCATGTTTGGTGTTTTTAATCGCTCCACAAACTACCAACTATGAGTTCGTTGCCGTATTAGCTTCTGTTGTCGTAATCGGTTTATCTTCCCTCGTTGGGTTTATCTTTGTTTCGCAAATTCTCAAAGAACGAGTCCCGAGAGAAGGGGAATTGGGTATTTGGATTGGGACGCTTGCCTTTTCAACTTCGATTGGTGTTGATCTTCTTGTGAGTGTCCCTTTGTCCTTTAGTTTGGGAATGTTTGGACGTGGGGTCTATCATACTTTAGCGCGATTGGATTGGTCTGAACCTGGAAAACGAGGTGTCGTTTCTTTTTTATACCCATCGATTCTTGGTATCTTTTTGCCATTTTTAGTCTTAGAACCAAAACACTGGAACCATGCACCCTATGTCTTGTTAGGAGTCCAAGTTCTTTATTTTTTTAGTTTTTATTTGGTTTCTAGTTTTGTTTTTGGGATTCTTTTACTCTTCAAACCAAAGTCAGAGTAAATTTTAGAAAAAACAATCGACAGTCGATTTTTTGCTGTCGATAATAAGTCCGTGAACCAATCTTCGGATTCAAAATACATCATCACCGATGACCCTTTTTTTGAAGGTAAAATTGCTGATTATTCAAAAAAATTAAAAGCAAACGTTCTCCCTTTTTCGAAATTACTTTCCTGGGATTTTGATTCACAAGGAAAAATCATCAAGGTTTTGTTTTATCTATCTCGGTATGAATTAGAAAACAAACACAATGAAATTCATCAGTTCTTAAAAGAACATCCAACAGTCATGTCGAACATCATTGTTCGTGCACCGATCGACTACACTGGTTATATGGCATTGTCCATAGAGGAAGACTTATTTTTTACGAATGTGCCAGATGATGCACCATTGATTTTTCTCATTAAAAATTTACTCAATGCATTTACTAGCTTACAGATGATTGTTGATAAGTTTGAACTCCAGAAACGGATTAATGTATCGACAAATGAAATTTCAAAACTCACCAAAATTGGAATCAGTCTTGCGAATGAAAAAGACTTCACAAAATTACTTCGTGACATTTTAAATTCCGCAAGGGAAATTTCCAATTCTGATTCTGGTTCTTTGTATTTAGTGGAAAAAGATGAACGAGGAAATCCCAGAAATTTACGTTTCAAAATCTCGGCACTTGATTTAAATAGCGATGAATTCATCCTACCCATTAATAAAAAAAGCATCGCAGGATATGTTGCATTTACCGGAAAACAGTTAAATATTCCAAACGTGTATGAACTCTCAGGAAAAGAGGAATATAAATTTAACAGTGATTTTGATCGAATGAGTCACTATTACTCTAAATCTATGTTAGTGGTTCCCATGAAAGACCATCACGATGAAGTCGTTGGTGTCATTCAACTCATCAATAGAAAGAAAAATTTTCAAACCAAACTCACTTTAGAGGAAATGAAGACTAATGCAGTTCTAGAATATGACAAGTATTCGGAAGAGTTAGTGATGGCTGTGGCTGGACAAGCGGCCGTGGCAATTCAAAACAATAATTTGGTTCATGATATTGAAACTCTGTTTGAGGGTTTTGTGACTGCGAGTGTGTCTGCGATTGAATCTAGAGATCCCACAACCTCAGGTCACTCGTTTCGTGTGGCTCAGTATACGGTAGGGCTTGCCGAATCAGTAAACGGTGTGCAAGTAGGTCGTTTCAAAGATGTAAATTTTAATGAATCACAAATCAAAGAAATTCGATATGCCTCCCTCTTACATGATTTTGGAAAAGTAGGGGTTCGGGAAAAGGTTTTAGTCAAAGCTAAAAAATTGGAAGATTATGAATTGGATCTCATTCGATGGAGATTCCAATTCATTTTAAAAGATGTCGAAGCAAAACTGGCGCAGAAAAAAATTGAATACTTGAAAAAACATGGTAACAATGGTTATGCGCAATTTGAAAAATCCATTCAATTGGAATATGTTTTAGAAAAAGAGAAATTGGAAGAAATGGTGCGGGTGATCACAGATTCCAACGAACCAACAATTTTAGAAGAAGGAAATTCAAACTTTCTGGAAGAGATTTCCAAAATGAGTTACCACACGACAGATGGAAACCAATTGAATTTACTTCTGCCCAAAGAGTTTAACTTTTTATCCATCAGACGTGGTTCATTGGATTTTGAAGAGCGAAGAGAAATTGAATCTCATGTGGAACACACCTTTCAGTTTTTATCCAAAATCCCTTGGACAAGGGAGCTCAAAATGGTCCCAAGCATCGCCCACGGACACCATGAGAAACTGAATGGATCTGGATATCCAAGAGGGCTTTCTGCTGTGGAAATCCCAATCCAGGCCAAAATGATGGCGATCGCCGATATTTTTGATGCACTCACTGACCAAGATAGGCCTTACAAAAAAGCAGTCCCGCTCGAACGAGCCTTTGATATTCTAAAAATGGAAGTGAGGGACCAACACATCGACGGTGACCTCTTAGACCTGTTTATCGAAAGTCGCGCCTACGAAAAAATTCAGCACAAACGATAGAAAACGCCTGAAAAAAAGTTCGTCTTTTTAGGCGTCTCCGAAACTCCTGTGTTTAAGCATTAGGAGGAGACATGAACCCAACTTTGAAAGGTCGCACAGTGATCATTACTGGTATTACAGATGCGTCTTCACTCGCACTCATCATTGCAAAAGAATGTAAAGATCAGGGTGCAAAACTCATTTGTACAGGACTTGGTAAAACACCCTTTCACAAAAACCTCTCAGAAAACAGTATCAAATTTTTGGACCGCACTTATACTGATTTTCAGAATACCGTTAAAGCTGAATTAGGTGAAGATGTTGTTACATTTCCCCTAGATGTCACCATCCAGGAAAGTATCGATGCATTTGCTGATTTTCTTCTTGAAAAAAAGGAAACGGTTCATTCATTATTACACTCCATTGCAATGGACAAAACCATTCGCCAAGGGAAAGTGAAACCGATCATGACTGTATCCAGAGATGAATTTATGGATGCCATGAATGTTTCTTCTTTCTCATTACTTGCTATCGTACAAAGTCTTTACAATCGTAATCTATTGGCTACTGGAGCATCAATTGTTGCTCTTAGTTATTTGGGTGCTGAAAAAGTTGTGATTCACCCATACAAAAACATTGGAGTTGCGAAAGCTGCTTTGGAACGCCTTGTAAAAGAAATGGCAATGGAGTTAGGAAAGGAAAAACAAATTCAAGTGAATGCAGTTCGATTCTCTCCTTACCGTGCAAGTAAAGCAGGTTCTGCCATTGAGGGATTGGAAGAAGCCGAAATCCACTGCCAAACTTCTTCCCCACTTGGCAATGCAAGGGCAAAAGACTTAGCAGAAGAAGTGTGCCATTTATTCCGCCCATCCAATCGAATCACAGGTGAGATTCGACATGTGGACGGCGGATACCATATTAGAGGATAAAACTTACTGATTTGGGAGACCGAAGGTTTCGTTCACAAGACGAACAAAATGGTTTCCCCTTTCTTCAAAGTTTTTATACAAATCAAAACTAGCACCTGCCGGCGAAAATAAGACCGTCAGGTGTTTTTCTTTTTGTTCTTTTTTAGTTTCCATTTCATCCATTTTATTTTTTAAATCAGAAACGAGTAGTTCCACCGTATCGTAATAAAAGACTGGCAATCCCACTTCGTTTAACCTTTGACCCCAAATGTCCTTTGCTTTCCCAAAAACAAACAAAGGACATTCCAATTCTTTCCAACGTTTGACAAGTGGTTCAATTGGTTCCGTTTTTGGAATTCCACCTAAGAGTAAGTAGATGGGGTCGCCTTTTTGAAATCCAGAAATTCCAGACAACATGGAGTGTAAGTTTGTGGATTTAGAATCATTGATGAATCGAACATTCGCGTATTGGGGATTAGGGTTTGAGATGGACACGGTTTGAAAACGATGAGGCAGGCCTTGGAAGGTTCCCAATTGGGTTTGGATTTGTGTCTGGCTCACACCCATCACTTCTGCGATGGAAATCGCAAAACATAAATTCATTAAATTGTGTTTACCTTTCAGTGGAAACCGAGAGGCATCATAAACAAAATTGGGTGTGTGCACCAAGTCTGGATTTTGGCTCACAAAATAAGATTGGTTTTCTCCAACAAAATGTAGATTAGCATAGTTTGGTTTTTCGAATGGTGTATATTGAAAGAATTGGGGATTTGCAAAACAATTGTGTTTTGGATCCGATACATTTTGTATTTTCCATTTTGCTAAAGCATAGGCTTCCATCGTTTTGTGTCTTTCTAGGTGATCTGAAGCTAAGTTGAGTAAGGCAGATGCCGTTAGTTTTAAGTTAGGTGAATCATCCAACTGATAACTGGATAGTTCTAAAACAACAAGATCCAATTTCTCTAAACAAAAAGACGTAAACGGAACGCCGATATTTCCTCCCATTTTTGCATTGGGAAATTGGCTTTTTAGCAAATGAAACGTCAGAGCCGTAGTAGTGGACTTTCCATCCGTACCTGTGATTCCTATGAGGGGACCTTTGTAAAAGATTCTTCCGAGAGCGATCTCGCTTACGATCGGAATTTTTTTTTCGAGAGCACGCTGTAAGACCAAATGATCGGGTAGAATTCCTGGACTTTTAATGATGCAATCAATTCCAGGAAGAACTTCTTGTGGCTCATTGTCTGACAAAACTTTTTCATATAGTGAGTGGTTTGCTTTTTCAGGAAATCGATCGGCTAGTATTACTCTTTTCCCAAGAGACGTAAGCAGTTTAGCAGAAGAATCACCTGAGGAACCACCCCCTAAAACCAGGAATGAATGGAGGCTTTGGAGGTCATTAGGGCTAGAAATGGATTCAGAAAACATTGATTGACACTCCGCTAAAATACGATGATTTTGTAAAATCATATCAGGTTGGGTAAATCGGTGCTGAAACACGAAGTGAAAGACGGAAAACTGGTTGTTTATCTGGAAGGTCGATTGGACGTTTCTGTGGCAAATGAAGTGGAAGAGGGACTTACAGAACTTATTGATTCTTTAGGTCATAGAAAGGTTCTTCTCAACATGAAAGATGTAGAGTATATGTCTTCCTCTGGATTTCGCGCTTGTATCTCAACGCTACGCAAACTCAACTCTAAAGAAGGGTCCCTCAAAATTTCGAATATCAAACCAGCTGTAAAACGCATTTTTGACGTGATTGAACTGACATCTCTATTTGATATTTATGATTCAGAAGAAGCGGCTCTAAAATCATTTTAACCAACTCGATTTGAATCCAATTTTACATAAAATTGTAGAAACGAAGAAGTCAGAAATCAAAGTTAGTCGTGGCAAAACCTTGCCCGACCGCCAGGTTCCGATTCATGATTGGAAGTCCCATTTAAAAACGAACTCTGTCTCCGTCATTGCCGAATGCAAAAAAGGAAGTCCCAGTGCAGGAATCCTTCGCTCCGATTATGATCCCGTCGCGATAGCCAAACAATACGAAGAATCTGGTGCGGGAGCCATTTCGGTTCTTACGGATGAATCTTTTTTTTATGGTTCTCTCCGTGACATGGAATCGGTCGCAAAAGTAGTTTCCCTTCCGGTGATCAGAAAAGATTTTATTATCGATCCAGTGCAAATTGATGAAGCCTATGCGTATGGTGCGTCAGCCATTTTACTTATTGTTCGCATTTTATCTACTTCAGAGCTTAAAACTCTGCATGACCATGCCAATCGATTAGGCCTCGCTGTTTTGGTTGAGACGCATAACGAAGGTGAGGTGAATGTTGCATTAGAGATTGGTGCAAATACGATTGGAATCAATACTCGTGATTTGGATACATTTCAAATTCACAAAAACTTAATTGAAGAAATTGCTCCTAAGCTAGATAAATCCATCATTCGAGTTGCCGAATCTGGGATTGAAAAATTTGAAGATTGGCAAAAATACAAAGGAATGATTGATTCTATGTTAGTTGGCACCTTTTTTATGAAAAGTAAGAATATTCCTGCAGACTTTCAATCCTTATTGAATGGTTCTAATGCAACACAATCTCAGTGAATCGTTGTTAAATTTTAGAAAACGTTAATTTTGTAATAATTAGATGTTGTTTTTTTTTAGACTTCATATCTTAATCTTTTAATGTAACGTATATGGACTGGAAGTCGTTCGTAAAAGGTATTTTCCTATTTTGCCTCTACATTGCGAGTGCAAAGTTAGGAATTGAATTTTTATCCTTCCAGCCGATGAATTTGGCTGTCCTATGGATTCCTTCTGGAATCGGTCTCATTGGTTGTTTATTATTTGGTTACCGATTTTTACCAGTCATTTGGCTTGCTAGTTTGATTGCAAACAAAGATGGACTGATTAACAGCCAACATGGACTTTCACAATTCGAACTGTATCTAAGCATAGCTATCACAGCTGCCATTGATGCATTTCAGTCCGCACTTGCTTATTATTTCTGGACTCAAAAGATTCGTAAGAATCTCAATTCAACTAAGGACAATTTTTATTTTGTCACCTATGTTGCCTTTTTATCCAGTTTACTATCGGTTGGTCTATTAGGAATTAACTTCTTCAGCTTCGGTTATTTTTATCATTTAAATCTAACGGAAATTTTAAAGACATTACTGGTAGTTGTTTTTGGTGATACGATTGGTATTTTTATCACAATCCCAATGTTCATCGCTTGGCGAAAGATGGTCTGGAAGGAAATATCCATTCGCTTTGTTCTTCTTACGATTGCCTTTGTTGTTTTCCAAGCAGTTATTGTTTACCAATTCCCATATCTCTTCTTTTTATCCTTTTTAATTCTAATTTACTTGGGTTATCGATTTCAGATCAAAGGTGTTACGTTAGGAGTGTTTCTATTGTATTTATCGAGCATAATGATGACTCGATTGGGTGTTGGACCTTTTGTTCAACCTGTTATTTTTGACTCCTATATTTATCTAATTTCATTTTTAATTCCTTTTGCCATTCTTGCAGAGTTTATTACCTTACAATACCAAAGATTACTTTTAAATCGTTTTGAGTTGGAGAAAAAAGTTTACGATCGCACGAAACTTCTCAGAACACAAATCTTTGAAAAAAACAAAGCAATTGAAGCATTACACCAATCCGAAAAATTGCTTAGCGAAACAAATCGCACAAAGGATGTATTTTTTTCCATCATTGCACATGATTTAAGAAATCCTCTTGGATCTTTTAAACAAATTACTGAACTTATGTATGCGGAGTTTGATACATATTCAGATGCTGAAAAAAAAGAGACAATTTTTGAAATTCAAAAATCAGCATCTCGTGTGTATAGTCTACTAGAACAACTTTTAGATTGGGCGCGAACACAAACAGGGAATATGCCTTTTTATCCCAAGGAAATCAATCTCAGAACTCTTGTTACAAAAATCGCAGAACAAATGTTGATCCCAATGCAAAAAAAAGGGATAGAGTTTTCGATCGACATACCAGAACAATTTTCATATGTTTATGCCGATTCAGAAATGATCCAAGCAGTACTACGTAATTTAATTTCGAACTCTATCAAATTTACAAATGAAAATGGGATGATTCAAATTTCAGGTTCGCAAGAGGAAGATGGAATTCGTGTGGAATGTAAAGACAATGGAGTCGGGATGGATAGTTCTGATTTAGAGAAACTTTTCCGTTTGGATGCACAATTGACTCGAATTGGGCTTGAAGGCCAAAAGGGAACAGGACTTGGTCTCATTCTTTGTCATGAATTTATTAAATTGCATGGCGGGGAGATTTGGGCGAAAAGTGAGAATGGTAAAGGAACGACTGTTAGTTTTCGATTGCCGGATCCGAAACCATAAGATACAAACCATTTGAAATCGAATTTCACTGTAACCGTCACAGAAATTGGAATGAGTTCCTATGCCATTGTTTCTTTTTGGTAAGGTATATAGACTATAAACTTAGTGTGACCTTTCGTAGAGAGGACATCTATGATCCCTTTGTGTTTTTCTATGATTTGTTTGGAGATGTAAAGACCAAGTCCTGTTCCTTGGCCAATCGGTTTTGTTGTGAAGAAAGGATCAAAAATTTGATTCACGATTTCCTTCGGAACGCCAGTTCCTGTGTCTTCAATGCTCACATAGGCAAAGGAATTGTTTTTTAATATTGTTTGATTGATTTCGATAGTGAGTTTTCCGTTTCCATTCATGGCTTGAATTGCATTTTGGATCATATTGGTCCAAACTTGGTTGAGTTCATCCGGATAACATTCGATTGGTGGAATATTTGCAAATTTTGTTCTCAATTCGATCCCATGTTTCATTGAACCCTCTAAGATTGTCAGAATTTGTTGAATCGAATCAGCTAAATGTATCGTTTTGATTTCTGCATGAGGATCAAAATGCGTAAAATTTTGGAGTGCCCTCGAGATTTTGATCGCTCGATTTGCTGATGTATGGATCGCCTGAGTGCCTTGAATAATGGTAACGATTTGTTCTGCACATTTGGCAAGAGATTGGGAATTGGATTCTATTAAAATTTCAGTCCATTCTTTTGGAATCTCACGAATGCCTAAATTGGCAAATATTTCAGCATAGGATTCGCTTTCTTGAATCTGGAGTGTATTCAGTTGGTTTAAAAACATGGACTTCCTTGCCCGAAACTCACTTCCTGTTGGTAAGCTTTCTTCCTTCATCGATACTTCCACCAATGATAAGAGAAAAGGAAATGTGCTTTTCGATAGAGTTCCGATCTCAGGAAGTTGTTTAAAAAATAGATGAACGTTTTCTCGTATGTTATCGCTTGTTAGGATGACAGCGCTGAGTGGGGAACTGATTTCATGAGCAACACTTGTTACAGTCATTCCAATCGAGGATAATTTTTCAGACTGAATTAATTGAAATAAGATGTCTTTGAATTTGATTTCAGCGGAAACGATTTCACCAGAGATGTGCTTTGATAAAAATAGCGATTGGAAAAACACAAACAATAGTAAACCAAGATGAAGATACATAGGATCTGTTACATTCATCAAGGTAAGAACGATATCATTCGTTGCTGTTGTTCCGAGTAAGATCACTGATAATCCTAAATACATGTATCCCGATCGTTTGTCCCAAACGTAACGGATCAATAAGTAAAAAACGATCACTAAAATTGGGATCATCATACAGAGTACGTAAAAGTGCAATCTGCTTATCAAAGGAATGCTACCGAATAGTGTAATGAAGATAGGTATGATAAAACTGACTGCTAAAGCATAGATTAGACTTTTTTGAATGTATTCTTTCGTTAAGCTATGAATGTACAATAATCCTGAAACAACACCAGTATATTGTGTGAATACATCAATTTTATAGATAAGTTCGCTAAGCTCTTTTCCAACAATCAAAAATAAACTTTGAGAACCTGTTGTTAAAATTTGAAAAAACATAATAAGGCAAAAAATAAAAAAATACAGAGACCCTCTTACCTTCCTTCGTGTGAAGTAGATGCCTAATTGGTATAGACCTAAAAAGAGTAATCCACCAGCTAAGATTGCTTCTGTTAAGATGGATACTTTCACTTTGTGTTTTAAGTTTTCTTCTAATCCGATTTCAGGTGGCATGCGAAGGCCACCCCATTGGTAAAAACGATTCTTAATGAACAAAGTTAGAGTGATGGTTCGAGAAGGAGAGGGTTTTAAATCGAAGATTCTTGGCATTCGATCTAATGGATGAGAATTATT